>JAGHVP010000032.1 GCA_018064305.1 Candidatus Equibacterium intestinale
CCCTATGCCTGTCCGGGGGTGGACAGGCCTTCAGATGGTCTATGCACCTGCATTTGCTTCGCTGACGCACCGCCGAAAAAAGAGCAATGCTTTTGACGCCAGCAAACTACAGAACGTAGTCCTGGACGTCCTTGGCGGTGATACGGCCGCTGGAAAGAATCATCAGGCGCTCCGCCACATTGCGGAGCTCCCTGATATTGCCTGTCCAGGGAAGACGCTGCAGCTCTTTGTATGCTGCAGGCTCCACCTTGCGGCGCTGCATTCCAGATTCAGCACATATCTGCTCTATGAAATGGTCTACCAGGAGCGGAATGTCGTCCAGCCTTTCCGCCAGTGAAGGCACGTGGATCAGAATCACGCTCAGGCGGTGGTAGAGGTCTTCGCGGAAGGTGCCTTTTGCAATCTCGTCGGTAAGGTTCTTGTTGGTTGCGGCCACCACCCTCACATTCACCGGTATATCCTTGTCGCTGCCGACGCGGGTAAGCTTGTTCTCCTGGAGCACGCGCAGCACCTTCGCCTGCGCTGCAAGGCTCATGTCGCCTATCTCATCCAGGAAGAGTGTGCCTCCGTCGGCCTGCTCGAACTTGCCCTTATGCTGCTTGATGGCAGAAGTGAAGGAGCCTTTCTCATGGCCGAACAGCTCGCTTTCGATGAGTTCGCTCGGAATTGCTGCACAGTTGACCTCGATGAAAGGGGCTGCAGCACGGTTGCTGAGCATGTGCAGGTTGTGGGCCACAAGCTCCTTGCCGGTACCGTTGCTGCCTGTAATCAGGACTCTTGCGTCGGTGGCGGCTACTCTTGCAATCACATCCTTCACGTGCTTTATCGATTCAGACTCACCGATTATCTCATACTTGGAGCTGGTCTTCTTGCGGAGGATCTTAGTCTCTTTCACAAGCGATGTCTTCTCTGTCGCATTCTTTATGGTAATAAGGATCCTGTTGAGATCCAGCGGCTTCTGAATGAAATCGTATGCGCCCTTCTTTATGCAGTCGACCGCCGTATCGATGTCACCGTGGCCGGAAATCATGATTATGGCAGCCTCACATCCTTCTTCGACAAGTTTCTCAAGCACCTCGTGACCATCCATCTGCGGCATCTTTATGTCACAGAAAATAACGTCGTAAGTATCTGCCAGGGCCATCTCGCACCCCTGCTTCCCATCCTCGGCCAGGGCGATCGTATATCCCTCATATTCCAGAATCTCCTTCAATGTGTTGCGGATCGCGCGCTCGTCATCGATAATCAGAATCTTCATTTTTGAACAGATTTGTGCAATTTCTATTAAAACGTACAAAGATAGACAATTTTTTTAAGTAATTTTGTTGTCTGGTATCAACCGCACAAAATCTTTGAAAGATGAACAACATTCCGCAAATCATCATAGCCATAGACGGCTATTCTTCTACGGGTAAGAGCTCCTTCGCCAACATGATAGCAGAGGAGTTCGGCTACATCCACCTTGATTCCGGTGCGCTCTACCGTGCAGTAACACTTCACGGCCTGCGCAAGGGAGCCATCGCCGGCGGCAAGATCAACGAGCAGGAGCTTGTAGCCCTTACAGAAGGGCTCGAGGTCTCTCTCCGCCCCCGCACCTTCATTGGTGAGGAAGATGTCGAGGACCTTATCCGTACCATGGAGGTCAGCAGCTACGTCAGCCCTGTTTCGGCCATTCCCGAAATCCGCAACTTTGTAGACAGCATCCTGCGCAAGCTGGGTGAGAGAGGTGGCGTGGTGATGGACGGCCGTGACATAGGCACTACAGTCTTCCCCAACGCCCAGCTCAAGATCTTCATGGAGGCCGACGACGAGGTAAGGGCGCTGCGCCGCTACACAGAGACGGTCAAGGCCGGTACCGAAACCACTTTCGACGAGGTTCTAGCCAACCTCAGGGACCGCGACCAGCGTGACTCCACCCGCGCGGTATCGCCTCTCCGCAAGGCAGAGGATGCCGTGGTGCTGGACAACACCTACATGACTTTCGAGGACCAGATGGAGTGGCTCAAGGAAATCCTCGCAAAAGATTTCGGATTCGTATTCGAATAATGGTCGAGATTGATCCTTATTCAGGCTTCTGCAACGGAGTGGTGAGAGCAATAGACAAGGCCGAGGCATACCTTGCCGGGCACAGCCA
Organism: Candidatus Equibacterium intestinale; assembly: GCA_018064305.1. Lineage (GTDB taxonomy): Bacteria > Bacteroidota > Bacteroidia > Bacteroidales > UBA932 > Equibacterium > Equibacterium intestinale. The sequence continues at coordinate 2,135 of JAGHVP010000032.1, forward strand.
TCTCTATTCGCTCGGGGCCATAGTCCACAACACCGATGAAATCAGGAGGCTTGAGGAGAAGGGGCTCAGAATCATAAATTCCTCGGATATGGAGCACCTCGCGGGAGAGACGGTCCTGGTGCGCGCCCACGGCGAACCTCCTGCAACATACGCCCTTGCTGCCCGGATGGGCATAACCCTGATTGACTGCACCTGCCCTGTTGTACTCAAGCTCCAGGAGCGCATAGAGAAAGCTTACCGCGAATGTGACGCCACAGGAGGGACTGTGGTGATATTCGGAAAGCGCGGCCATGCTGAAGTCAACGGGCTGGTAGGCCGCACCGAAGGGCACGCGCTGGTGATCGAAGACATCGCCGAGATCAGCAAGATCGACTTCAGCCGGCATATCGAGCGCTTCTCCCAGACAACCAAGGACCCCGACCAGTATCAGGCGCTCTGTGAGGCCTGCATGGCAAGGACCTCCGACATCACAATACACAACACCATCTGCCATACCGTGGCAGAACGGCACCGCCGGCTCGCCGAGTTCGCATCCAGTCACGATGTGATTCTGTTTGTGAGCGGACGGGACAGTTCGAACGGCAAGGTGCTGGAAGCCCTGTGCAGGCAGTACAATCCCAGGACTTACTGGGTGGAAAATGTAGACATGCTTGACAAGGGCTGGCTGGAAGGAGCAGCATCCATAGGGATCTGCGGTGCCACAAGCACTCCCAGGTGGCAGCTCGAGCAGCTTGCAGCAGGCATATCGCAGTGCGGGCAAGTGGATTTGCAATAAAGGTGGAAAAATACTATCTTTGCAATCCTTACGAAAAGACAATAACATAAACATCAATCTATTATATGGCAACAACAGCTGATTTTAAGAACGGTCTCTGCATTGATTTCAACGGCAAGCCCTGCTCAATCGTATGGTTCCAGCACGTTAAACCCGGCAAAGGCCCCGCTTTTGTAAAGACTAAACTCCGCAACCTCGAAAATGGCCGTATCCTCGAGAAGACCTACAACGCAGGTGAGAAAATCGAAACTATCACAGTGGAGCACCGCCCCTACCAGTTCCTTTACAAGGATGAGGACGGATTCAACTTCATGCACGCTGAAACATTCGAGCAGGTTCACCTCGGTCTCGAAATGGTAGACAACTCAGACCTCATGAAAGAAGGTCAGGAAGTTGAGATGATTTTCCTTGCCGGAGAAGAGGAGCGCTGCCTCATATGCGAGCTTCCCGTTTATGTAGAGCTTGAAGTAACCTACACCGAGCCCGCTGTGAAAGGCGATACAGCATCTTCAAACGCTCTCAAGGAGTGCACACTGGAGACAGGCGCCAAGATCATGGTTCCTCTGTTCATCAACACAGGTGACAAGATCAGAGTCAACACAGTTGAGCGCAGCTACGGTGAGCGTGTGAAATAATCCACCTCTTCAGCGGTGATACAGAAGACTGCCAATCCTGTTACAGGGTTGGCAGTTTTCGTTATCATAACGCCAGCCGCACTTGCGCGCTGGCAGCAATCTGACTGCATTTCTGCCGCACTTCGCGCTGGCAGCAATTCTGACTGCATTTCTGCCGCACTTGCGCTGGCAGCAATTCTGATGGCATTTCTGCCGCACTCCGCGCTGGCAGCAATCTGATGGCATTTCTGCCGCACTCCGCGCTGGCAGCAATTCTGACTGCATTTCTGCCGCACTTGCGCTGGCAGCAATTCTGATGGCATTTCTGCCGCACTCCGCGCTGGCAGCAATCTGATGGC
>JAGHVP010000261.1 GCA_018064305.1 Candidatus Equibacterium intestinale
TACATATACTGTTCGTCAAAATCTTCAAAAACCACAGACCTGAACTTCGAGTCCTCGATGCTGCGGATATCCTCTATGATAGGGTTCAGACCGAATTCTCCGGCTGCGGCACGTACATAGCTGCCTCCGCCCGCAGAAGCCACTTCCATAAGGATCTGCTCGTTGAGGCGGGTCACCACAATGTTGCCGTCCCTGTCTTTGAGAAGGTCGCCGTCCATGTCGATAGGCACACCTTCGGGCGAGCCCACTCCTATCGTGTAGATTATCGTTCCTGTTTCGGCAATCGACTTTGCCACCTCCACTGCCTCGCCTTCGTGGTCTTCACCGTCGGAAATCACGATTATTGCACGGCTGTGCTTGTCTTCGCCGTCGCTCTGGCTGCTGAAGCTGCGCGCACTGGTGCGCAACGCCTCTGCCAGGTCGGTTCCCTGCACCGCCACCGATTCGGGCGAGATGCTGTTCAGGAACACCTTGGCCGACACATAGTCGGTGGTGATAGGAAGCTGGATGAAAGATTCACCGGCAAATATCACAAGGCCGATGCGGTCGCCCGAGAGCTTCTCCACCAGCCTCGAGATGGCCAGCTTGGCCCTTTCCAGACGGTTGGGCGAATAGTCCTTCGCAAGCATCGAGTTGGAGACGTCCAACGCAATCATTATCTCTACGCCGGAGCTCTCCTTCTCCTGCAGGCGGGCGCCCAGCTGGGGGCGTGAAAGACCTATCGTGAAGAAAAAGAATGCTATTGCAAAAAGGGTTACCTTGAACCATCCTTTCGATGATGATGCGTCGGGGATGAGGCTCTTCACCAGCTCGATGTCGCCCATCTTCTCCAGTCTTTTCCGGCTGATCCTGAGATAGCCCCAGTATGCCACGAAAAAGAGTGGGATAAGCAGCAGCAGTAACAGGAATGCAGGTTGTGCTATATGTATCATGCTCTCTTCCTCCTAAGGTATCTTCTTGATTATGACATATTTGAAAAGCATCTCCAGCAGCAGGGCCAGCAGTGCCAGCAGAGCAAACGGCATGAACTGCTCCGAATAGATGGGGAAACTGTCCACAGTGGTGCGGTTCTTCTCCATCTTGTTGATTTCGGAATAAATCTCCATCAGCTTGGTGTTGTCTGTGGCGCGGAAATACTTGCCGCCAGTCTTGTCTGCTATGCTTTTGAGAAGGTTCTCGTCTATTTCAACCTTTACGTTCTGCACCTCGATGCCCCAGGGGGTCTGCACCGGGTAAGGGGCCTCTCCCATCGCGCCCACACCGATGGTGTAGACTCTGATGCCGTAGGTCTGCGCTATGTCGGCGGCGGTTTCGGGAGCAATCTCACCGCAGTTGTTGACACCGTCGGTGAGCAGTATCACCACCTTGCTCTTGGCGTCGGAATCTTTCAGACGCGCCACTGCGGTGGCAAGACCGTTGCCGATGGCCGTACCGTCATCGATAAGCCCTGTCTGGATCTCTTTCATCATGTTGATGAGGCTCACGCGGTCGGTGGTCACGGGGCACTGGGTGTAGCTCTCTCCGGCAAACACCACAATACCGATGCGGTCGCTGGGGCGCGATGCCAGGAACTCTATGGCTATGTCCTTGGCGGCGCCTATGCGGTCGGGCTTGAAATCGCGGGCCAGCATGGATGTGGAAACGTCCATGTCCAGAACGATGTCGATGCCTTCTGTATCAACCTTCTCGAAATTCTTGGAGCTGCGGGGGCGGGCAATCGCAACTATTATAAGCGCCAGCGCAATCATCCTGAGTATGAACGGGATATGGCGCATCCATATCTTGAGCCGCGACGGGTTCACGCTCCACTGGCGCACGTCAGATACTGTCATGGCAGGAATCCTGCCCTTCAGCTCCCTGAACACATAAAGTGCAATCAGAGGAAGCAGCAGAAACTCCAGAAACAACAGGTGCGGGTATTCAAAAAACATCTCTATTCCTCCTTTTCTTCTGCTTCACTGTCCAACTCAGAAAGATATGTGGTGTTCACAAAACGCACCGCTGTGGGAATGACCTCCTCATTCTCTTCTGCCGAAGCCTGGAACTTGGCGAACTTCACCAGGTCGGCGGTGCCGAACATCTTCTCGATATCCTCGAACATCCTGGCATCGATATCCTGCTTCTTCAGGTCGGCGAGCATCTCGGCCGACGGCCTTTCCATTGCCACAATATCGTAACGGTCAGCCACATACTGACGCAGAGTGTCTGTCACCTCTGTATAGAACTGCTTCTGCTTGTCGTTCTGCCAGAGCTTCTGGCGGCGAATCTTGTCAAGTGAGCGCAGTGCCACGATATGAGGCGGATCCTTCACTATCGGCCTGCCGAAGAAGGTGCGGTTCTCGCGGCGCAGCTTTATGAAGCGGACAAGCGCATAGATTGCCGCGGCAAGCAGCAGCGCCAGTCCGGCCCACGGCAGCACCTCCTTGAATGTCAGGGGATAGCGGATCTGTCCCTTGATATCCTTAATAACGTATGTCGCCGTATCGATGGGAACGGTGGTGACTTCCAAAGTGGGACCTTCCATGTAAAGGGTGTCTATCTTTCCGGAAGTGCGCTCTATCATTGCAATCAGGGGAGGCAGGAAATAGCTGCCGCTGTCAAAGCTGGTGAGGATCACCCTGCCCTGTATGTCCAGCAGCCCTTTCTTGCTTGAGAGAGTGTCTATCTCAAGTCCCTTGATGACCTCCACACCCTGTGCGGGCGGATTGGCGATGTCTTCCAGGAAGAACTTCTCTCCCTCCTTCAGCTGAAGGGGAATTATCCACTCTATCTGGTCACCTATCAGAATTGTGTCTCTGGAGAGCAGGGTTGCTGTCTCCTGAGCTTCCGCGCCCAGGAATCCCAGCAGCAGTGCCGCCATCAACATACAAGCCTTTCTAATCATTTTCTATCTGTTTTTGAACAGGGCCGTGAGCCCTTTGACATAGTCCTGGTCGGTTGCGATGCGGACATTGTCGATCCTGTATTTGTTGAGCAGGGCCTTTGTCTCCTGCTCGAAAGCGAGGTGGCGCGCCTAGTAGGCCTTGCGCATCGCCTTGGAAGAGGTGTCGACCAACACTGCGGCTACGGTCTCGGCATCACGCACCCTCACCACCCCCACAA
>JAGHVP010000201.1 GCA_018064305.1 Candidatus Equibacterium intestinale
ATATCAGGGAGCTCCGCAATGTGGTGGAGCGCCTGCTGATACTTTGCGGTGAAAGCATTACCAAAGAAGATATTGTGATGTATGCCAATCCGGCATTTTAAATGTTAACTGTATGAGCAACAACCTTGTAGCTATAGTGGGACGTCCGAATGTGGGCAAATCCACACTTTTCAACCGTCTGGTGGGCATGCGTCAGGCAATCGTGGACAATGTAGCCGGAGTGACCCGCGACCGCCACTACGGGAAATGCGAGTGGTGCGGCCACGAGTTTTCTGTCGTGGATACAGGCGGCTTCACCGTCAATTCAGATGACGTTTTCGAAGAGGCTATCCGCAACCAGGTGATGACGGCCATTGAAGAGAGTGACCTCATCATGTTCCTGGTGGAGGTGGCCACCGGCATCACCGATTTCGACGCCGAGATTGCAGACATACTGCGCCGGACCAGGAAGCCCGTGATACTGGTGGTGAACAAGGTGGACACCAGCGAGAAGATGTACGGTGTGTATGAGTTCAACGCACTCGGTCTGGGCGAGCCTTTCGCAATCGCTTCTGCAACAGGCAGCGGTACGGGCGACCTTCTGGATGCCGTGCTTGAGAAACTGCCTAAGGATACGAAGATAGTTGAAGACGAAGAGGAGAAGAGGCTGCCGCACATCGCAATCGTTGGAAAACCCAACGTGGGCAAGTCTTCGATGACCAATGCGCTGCTTGGCGAGGAGCGCAACATCGTAACTCCCGTTGCCGGCACGACGCGCGACGCCATATCGTCGCACTACAACAAGTTCGGCCATGAATTCATGCTGGTCGATACTGCCGGAGTGCGCAAGAAGAAGAAAGTGACAGAAGACCTCGAGTTCTACTCTGTGATGCGTTCCATCCGCGCCATAGAGAACTCCGACGTCTGCATCCTGATGATAGATGCGCAGCAGGGGATGGAGGCACAGGATATGGCAATCTACAACATCATCCAGCGCAACCGCAAGGGATGCGTGCTGGTGGTCAACAAGTGGGATACTGTAGTGAAGGGCAACAACACCATGAAAGAGTACCGCGAAGCGCTGCTTTCGCGTCTTGCTCCGTTCAACGACATCCCTGTCATCTTCACTTCAGTAATCAACAAGCAGAGGATAATGGATGTGCTCAACGCAGCTGCAGAGGTCTATGCCAACTATTCGCGCAAGATACCCACCTCAAGGCTCAACGAAGCGCTGCTGCCTGAAATCGAGAACTATCCGCCACCTGCATGGAAGGGCAAATACATCAAGATCAAATATATCACGCAGCTTCCCACCGACTTCCCGTCGTTCGCGTTTTTCTGCAATCTGCCGCAGTATATCCGCGACCCCTACAAGCGCTTCCTGGAGAACAAGCTCCGCGAGCATTTCGAGTTCAAGGGCTGCCCGCTGCAGATATTCATCCGTCAGAAATAAATCAGCAATATGAGTGAAATTGAAGAGAAGATAGAAGAGACAGCGATACCTGCCAACCAGTATGGCGACGACAGTATCATCCATCTTGATGATGTTGAGCATATACGCCGGCGTCTTTCGATGTATATCGGCCGCCGTGGAGACGGAAGCGACCCCACCGACGGTATATACGTGCTTGCGAAAGAAGTTGTCGACAACTCCATAGACGAATTCCGCTCAGGTCACGGCAAGCGTATCGACATCGCCCTCGAAGGTAAGACCATGACGGTGCGCGACTACGGCCGCGGTATCCCCCACAAGGGAATGATAATGGCTGTGAGCAAGCTTAATTCCGGCGCCAAGTACGACGACAAGTCGTACAAGCAGAGCGTGGGTCTCAACGGTGTGGGTCTGAAGGCTGTGAATGCACTTTCCATCGATTTCAAGGTGCAGTCGTTCATCGACGGCCGCACGAAGTGGGCTGTGTTCTCGCAGGGCAAGCTCCAGGAAGAGGGCGAGGGAGAGACATCCGAGAAGAACGGAACATTCATCTCGTTCACACCCGACAACGAGATTTTTGAAGGATACGAATTCAATGTGGACTACCTGGTGGACATGGTCAAGAACTACGCCTACCTGAACACCGGCCTCACATTGATGTTCAACAAGACGCAGTACAAGTCGAACGAAGGTCTGCTCGACCTTCTGAACGATACAATAGACGAAGAGCCTCTCTATCCGCCTATCCACCTGACCGGCAAGGATATAGAGATTGTGATGACTCACGGCAGCAAATATGGCGAGAACATCTACTCGTTCGTCAACGGTCAGAACACCATCATGGGTGGTACACACCTGGCTGCATTCCGTGAGGCTATCGGCAAGACCCTCAAGGATTTCTACAAGAAGGACTTCACACCGGCCGATGCCCGCACATCCATTGTGGGCGCCATCAGCATCAGCATCAGCGAGCCTGAGTTCGAGGCACAGACCAAAGTGCAGCTGGGCAGCAAGTATATGTCGAAGGATGGCGTGACCATCCAGAAATATGTGGGTGATTTCATCAGCCTCGAGCTGGACAACTACCTGCACAAGCACAAGGATGTGGCAGATATCCTCCTTGCAAAGATACTTGCATCGGAAAAGGACCGCAAGGCGGTGCAGGGGCTGCGCAAAGAGACAAAGGAGAGGCTGAAGAAAGCATCGCTCAACAACAAGAAGCTGTCTGACTGCAAGATACACTATAACGACAAGAACGAGCAGCGCGACGAGTCAACCATCTTCCTCACCGAGGGTGACAGTGCGAGCGGCTCCATCAAGAAGATCCGCAACGCCAACACACAGGCTGTGTTCAGCCTCAAGGGAAAACCCCTGAACAGCTACAAGGCATCGAAGAAGGATGTATATGACAACGAAGAGCTTTCTCTGCTGCAGGCCGCCCTCAACATAGACGAGGACATGGACAACCTGCGCTACAACAAAGTGGTGATAGCAACCGATGCCGATGTCGACGGTATGCATATCCGACTGCTCCTGCTCACCTTCTTCCTGAAGTTCTATCCTGACCTTATCCGCAAGGGGCACCTCTACATCCTGCAGACGCCGCTTTTCCGCGTGTCGGACAAGAACCACAACGTCTATTGCTACAGCACCGCAGAAAAGGATGCAGCCACCGCAAAGATCAAGAACAATACGGTGACACGCTTCAAAGGTCTTGGTGAAATCTCGCCCGAAGAGTTCAAGGGCTTTATCGGAAAGGACATCAGGCTGGAGAAGGTACACCTCACTCCCGATGACTCTATAGCAGACCTGCTTGAGTTCTACATGGGTGAGAATGACAATATCAGGCTTGACTTCATCCGCGACAACCTGCGCAGTGATATCGACAATGTAGAGGAGGCTCAGTAATTTTCTGACAATGAAAGCGAAGACAGCGGAATTCCTTCTTACGAAAGTGATGGGCTGGACCATCGGAAGCAAGTTTCCCGATGTGGACAAGGCCCTTATACTGGGAGTGCCTCACACCTCGGTCATGGACTTTGTGGTGACTGCCCTCTATGCCAGGAGCCAGAACGCCGAGGTGAAGGTGCTGGTAAAGGAGAAGTTCTTTTTCTGGCCTCTCAAGGGGCTGCTGAAGAGGTTCGGCGCCATGCCGCTCAAGAGCAGGGAGAAGGGTGGTGCAAGTGCCGCCATGCAGATGATAGAGGCTTTTGAAAGCCATGAGAAGCTCTTCATGGCTTTTGCTCCGGAAGGGACGCGCTCTCCGGTGAAGCGCTGGAAGAAAGGGTTCCATACAATTGCCACTGCTGCCGGTGTGCCGGTTTATGCAGGCTTTTTCGACTGGGGCAGGAAAACCATCAGCTGCGGGGAGTACTTCCCGCTGACAAACGACGCAAGGGCCGACCTTCTGCGCCTGCAGCAGCACTACAAAGACCTTGGTGTGAAGGGTCGCCATCCCGAAAAGCTTGCATTCGACGACTCCATCAAATAAATAACTATATTTTTTACTGATATGAAAAGAATGATAGCAGTGCTGCTCTGCCTTGCAGCAATCTGTGCAACAGATGCATACGCCGGAAACCAGAAAGACGCCAGACAGCTGACTCTGGCCGATCCCTTTGTATATGAGGAGGATGGCGTGTTCTATATTTACGGTACTTCTTCAGACAGCGGCATACAGGTGTTCACTTCTTCCGACCTGAAGCACTGGGAAGGCCCGTGCGGCAAGGCTCAGGAAGGCTTTGCCCTTCACAAGAGCGAGGCATGGGGCGAGAAGCAGTTCTGGGCTCCTGAAGTATATAAGGTGGGTGACAGATACGCCATGCTTTATTCGGCACAGGAACACCTCTGCGTGGCTTTTGCCGATTCACCTCTGGGACCCTTCCGCCAGGAGGACGGCCCCGGTGCATATAATCCCGGCCGCAAGGGTATCGACGGGCATGTCTTCACAGATGAAGACGGTGCGAAATATCTCTACTGGGTACGCTGGGACAGAGGCTTCGGCAACGAAGTATGGTGCTCACGCATAAGTGACGACCTCAAGTCGCTGCAGGGAGAGATGGTGCATTGCATCCAGACAATTCCCGGTACATGGGAGCAGGTGCAGGAAGACTGCAGGGTGGCCGAAGGCCCTTTCATACTGAAACATGACGGGCTCTACTATCTGAGTTTCAGCTGCAACGGCTATAC
>JAGHVP010000156.1 GCA_018064305.1 Candidatus Equibacterium intestinale
GCAGACTCTACAAGAGGAGAAACGGTGAAGGTGTTGGGATTGCCCTCTCCACAGCATGTATAGAAAGTGGTGAACTTGCCTTCAGCACGGCGGCGTTCAGAGATTTTCGCACCGTCGGCCTTCACGATATAGTCGGCATCACCGTACATTCCAATGCAGTAATCGGCGAGGTCGGCCTCGATGCCTTCATGATAGTTGCCGGCAAGCGCAATCTTGTAGTCCGGATCAGCCTCACGCGCCATTGCAATGGCCTTCTTCATTGTCTCTTCGGGGCGCTCGTCCACTGCGATATAGGTCTTGTCGAACCAGCCTTTCTCACGCAGGTGCTTTGCAAAATCCTTGAGGAGGGGAATCCACAGCGCATTGTAGTCATCGTTACCCACATCGAATGTTGCAAACTTCTGGGTATCGGTAGCCATATCGAAATATCTCAGGCGCTGCTGCCAGGGTGCGATTGTGAAGCAGTTGATCTGGCCGTCGATACCGCATGACTCCATGAACTCTACCCAGAGGTCGAACTTCTCGTAGTTGTATGCCCATGTACCGTCAAGCTTCCTGGTCACCATCACCATTGTCTCGAACAGGTCGAGTGTCTGGGGACCCCAGCAGTCATACATGAGGGTTGTGGTAACCACCTTCTCGCCGGCGCTGGCCAGATACATCATATATGGACGCATAAGGTCGAGGTGTTCCTTGCTCCAGGGAGTCACATTATAATATCTTGCGAAAGAATAGGGATTCTGCCACAAGTCAAGATGGAACTTCCAATCCTTGGGCTCGGGAAGCACACGGTCCTTCACATTTATCACGTATGCGAGCCTGAGGGGCTGTGCAAGCTCGTCGGCAGTGAGCTTCACTGAGCCGCAGTATGCACCTGCAGGTGCATCGGCAGGCACTTTTACAGAAATCCAGACGGGGCGTGTGGTAGAGCCTTCGATGCACTTCATATACGTGCCCATCACAGGGTCTGCCACAAGCACAGAGTCGCGCTGCGTGAAGTCTCTGTTGGGATGATATCCATGACCGTCGGCACTTGTGCAGTCGCCCATCACGAATCTTTCAAAGCCGGCATCCACATTGCCCGCCGCAATCACGAAAGATGCGCCCTTCACGTCAGAGACAGAAATCTTCACATTGTGCAGCTCTTTCTTTGTCCATGCCGCAGCCTGCATGTAGACACGCTCGCCGCGCCATGCAGTCTCTTTCAGAGTGGACTTGGGATTCAGTCCCGGCACAGCCGTCTTGCTGTAGCGCGTATCAATTGAGCCCCATGCGAACGATGTGCCCGATACAGCATTCCAGGCAGCCTTTTCAGCTGCATCCACCGGCACTGCCAGCTCCGGCATGTCCACCACCGGCACAAACTCGCGGTTTTCAGCCACTGCCTGTGCGGCCTGGTTGAGGTTGTCGCCCTGGGCTGCCTGCCCGATGAATTCAGAATCTTGTGCATGAACGGGCAGTGCGGCCACCATAAGAGCCGCGCCCAAAAGTGTAAGTTTTCTTCTCATATTGTGCATGTTTGATTATTTACGCTGTAATAGCTTGTAAAGTTAATCATTTTCTGCAATTATCCCAAAACGATCTGTCCGTCCACCATATCGGCAGTGACAGGCTTGTCTTTAGACAGTCGGCCGTCCAGAAGGTCTTTGGCCAGCAGGTCTATGAGCTCACGCTGCAGCACGCGTTTGATGGGGCGGGCGCCGTATGCGGGGTCATATCCCTTGTCGCTCAGGTAATCTATGAAGCGGTCGGTGAACGAGATGAAGATTTCACCTGCAGCCAGTTTCTCCTTCAGGTCTTCTGTCTGCATCAGCAGGATATCGCGCACATTCTCACGGGTGAGGGGATGGAACATGATTATCTCGTCGATGCGGTTGAGGAACTCGGGACGGACACGCTGCTTGAGGATGTCCATTACCTTGTCGCGGCACTCGTCGAGGTTGCCGTCGGCGGCGATATAGTCCTGAATCACATCAGAGCCCACGTTCGAAGTCATAATAAGTATTGTGTTCTTGAAGTCGACAGTGCGTCCCTTGTTGTCGGTGAGACGGCCGTCGTCAAGCACCTGCAGCAGCACGTTGAACACATCGGGATGAGCCTTCTCTATCTCGTCCAGAAGAATCACCGAATACGGTTTGCGCCGCACCGCCTCTGTAAGCTGGCCGCCCTCTTCGTATCCGATGTAGCCCGGAGGCGCTCCCACAAGGCGCGATACAGTATGGCGCTCCTGATACTCGCTCATGTCGATGCGGGTCATCATGTTCTCATCATCGAAAAGATATTCGGCAAGTGCCTTGGCAAGCTCTGTCTTGCCCACACCAGTTGTTCCAAGGAACATGAACGAGCCTATGGGACGCTTCTCGTTCGACAGGCCGGCACGGCTGCGGCGGACAGCATTCGCCACCGCAGAGATGGCCTCTTCCTGCCCTATCACCCTCTTGTGCAGCTCCTCTTCGATATGGAGCAGCTTCTCCTTTTCACTTGCCAGCATCTTGCTTACTGGGATGCCGGTCCAGCGTGCCACCACCTCGGCGATGTCATCTTCTCCCACCGCCTCGTTCATGATGGGCGAATCCCACTTCTCCTTTTCAGCGGTAAGGCGGTCTATCTCTGCCTGGGCAGCCTGGATTTTGCCGTAGCGGATCTCTGCCACGCGACCGTAGTCACCGGCACGCTCTGCAGCGGCGGCTTCGGCCTTGTAGTTCTCGATGGCCTGGCGGTTGCTCTGCAGCTTGTCAAGCAGCGCCTTCTCACCGTTCCATTTCTTCATGAGAACATCCAGCTCAGACTGGCTCTGCTCTATATCCCTGCATATCTTGTCAAGCTTTGCACTCTGCCCTTCGCGTTTCACAGCCTCTTTTTCAATCTGGAGCTGCTTTATGCGGCGGTTTATCTCGTCGATGCATTCAGGCACCGAGTTCATCTCAAGGCGCAGCTTGCTGGCAGCCTCATCCACAAGGTCGATGGCCTTGTCGGGGAGGAAACGGTTGGTGATGTAGCGGTGCGACAGCTGCACAGCCGCAATGATGGCATCGTCTTCTATGCGCACCTTGTGGTGGTTTTCATATTTTTCCTTGAGCCCCCTGAGGATGGATATCGACTCGGCCGGAGTAGGTTCGTCCACCATCACCATCTGGAAACGGCGTTCGAGGGCCTTGTCCTCTTCGAAATACTTCTGATACTCGTCCAGGGTGGTCGAGCCCACGGCCCTGAGCTCGCCGCGTGCAAGAGCCGGTTTCAAGATGTTTGCAGCATCCATCGCGCCGCTTGTGCGTCCCGCTCCCACCAGGGTGTGGATTTCATCAATGAAAAGGATTATCTCGCCGTTGCTGTCACACACGGCCTTCACCACGCCTTTCAGACGTTCCTCGAATTCGCCCTGGTACTTGGCACCGGCAATCAGTGCACCCATGTCAAGCGAATAGATGGTCTTCGACTTAAGATTTTCGGGCACGTCACCAGCCACGATACGCTGTGCAATGCCTTCAGAGATGGCGGTCTTGCCCACACCGGGCTCTCCCACCAGGATAGGATTATTCTTGGTCCTACGGCTAAGAATCTGCAGCACCCTGCGAATTTCCTCGTCACGTCCAATCACAGGGTCCAATTTAGATGCGCGTGCACGCTCATTGAGGTTCACGGCATATTTCTCTAATTCGGGGTTGTTCATGATTGTATCTTTTGCAGTTTATTTGTTTGACCGCAGAAGATATCAACATATTTGCCAGCCGGCCTTTTCTGCCATTTTGTCAGTCCGCATCAATGGCGGAACGAAAACGGGGCCGGCGGATGAACCGCCGGCCCCGGATATCGCATTGTAGTTAAGCCTATTTCAGAAGCTCAGGCAGGAAGATGCTGAATACCAGCACTGCCAGACCAAGAACAAGCACAAAGATAGTCTTGCGGTTCACGCCCTTCCACTCTTTGAGGATGATACCCCATACATTCGAGAAGAGCACGTCAAGAGACATCAGGATGCACCATGAGAATGTCAGCAGGGCAGCTGAATCCTGCAGGAAGCCGCGGCCCAGGCTCAGACCGAAGAACTGGCTGTACCAGAGGATACCGGCAAGGGCGCAGAAAATGAGGTTGTGGCCCCACAGGTTGCCCTTCTTGTAGTCGCCCCAGGTGTGGTTCTTACTGTTCTGGCTGAAGCAGTACACTGCATTTACAATGAAACCGCCGAAAGTCACGAGAGCCACTGCGGGCAGCCCCTGGAAGATGGGCTTGGTATCGGCGAAAAACATCTCTGATCCGAAGCCCTGGCCGATGCTGAAGCAGGCACTCATGAAACCTGATATCAAAGCCACCAGGATAC
>JAGHVP010000122.1 GCA_018064305.1 Candidatus Equibacterium intestinale
AGGCTCCCGAACTCACTGCTGAAATCATCGACAAAGACGGTTTCCTGCACACCGGCGACATCGGCAGATTCCTTGACAACGGATGCCTGAAGATCACCGACCGCAAGAAGGAGATGTTCAAGCTCAACAACGGCAAATACATTGCGCCTCAGGCAATTGAGACCATGCTGAAAGAGATTGACTATGTCGAGAACTGCATCGTTTTCGGTGAAAACCGCAAGTTCCCCTCAGCCATAATAATCCCCAACTTCCACAAGCTGCGCGACCTCGCCAAAGAGCTTAAGATAGAGGGGCTCAAGAGCCACGAAGACTATCTCGCCTGCGAGCAGATCATATCATATCTGCACGGCGAGGTTGGCAAGGTAAACCTCCGTCTTGCAGCTCACGAGCAGATCAAGAAAGAGCAGTATGTCGATGACGAATGGTCATCTGCCAACGGCATGCTTGGTCAGACAATGAAGCTCAAACGCGCCAACATCCACAAGAAATACAGCGCGTTGATGGAGAAAATCTACGAATAATGGCCTGTGGATTTGTATCTCCTGCTGAAGCGGTAAAACTGGTCAGATCCGGTGATACCATCGTTCTGCAGGGGTCTACATCCATCCCCAACGTGCTTGTGCGCGCCCTTGTCGAGCGCGCCGGCGAATTGAGGGACGTTACCATCATAACTGGTTTCGGAATAGACAAAGAGGATGCCCCCTACGCAAAAAGGGAGCTGATGGACTCGTTCCGTGCCCTGAACATCTTTGTGCCTAACAACCTGCGCAACGCAATGCGTGAGGGAGTGGCAGACACCATCCCCTGCTTCCTGAGTGAAGCTCCGGGGCTGTTCCGAAGCGGTCAGATACCGGTTGATGTGACATTCCTCAACGTAAGCGAGCCTGACGAGAACGGATACTGCTCTTACGGCATATCGGCAGACCTTACCGTTTCCGGCACGGAATGCTCCAGAACCATCATCGCCCAGGTTAACAGGTACATGCCCCGCACCTTCGGCGACCCTGTGATCCATGTCAGCAGAATCAGCGCCATGTGCCGCGGAGACGAGCCTCTGGCAGAGGTTCCCACGCCAGTTGCAAATGAGGTTGAAACAAAGATAGGAAGGCTGATTGCCAATGAGATACCTGATGGAGCCACCCTGCAGATAGGTGTGGGCGGCATTCCGGATGCGATTGTCAGTTCGCTGAGCGGCCACAGGCATCTGGGGCTGCACACAGAAGCCATCACCGACAGTGTGATACCGCTGATAGAGAAAGGTATCATAGACAACTCCCTCAAGAAAATCCTTCCCGGCAAGTCGGTAGGCTCGCTGGTCATAGGCAGCAACCGCCTGTACGACTATATAAACGGCAATCCTGACTTTGTAATCCGTGATGTGGCGTGGACCAACGACCCGCAGATAATACGCCAGAATCCGCAAGCAATGGCTATCAATTCGGCCGTTGAAGTGGATATAACAGGCCAGATCTGCGCCGACTCGATAGGAGATACAATTATCTCCGGAGTGGGCGGACAACACGACTTCATGTACGGTGCATCGCTGTCTGAAGGGGGCAAATGCTTCATCGCCATGCCTTCTATGACCGGCAAAGGCAAGTCAAAGATTGTATCGCACCTCGCACCCGGTGCAGGCGTTGTAACAACCCGTTTCCAGGCACAGTATATAGTAACAGAGCACGGCATAGCCTACCTGCGCAACAAACCGCTTGCAGAACGCGCCAAAGCCCTTATCGCCATAGCCGACCCTTCGCACCGCGAAGAGCTTGAACGGGCCGCCGTCGAACGCTTCGGCCTCAGCTTCCTGAGACTTAAATAACTGGACTCTGGCAGGTGGGCTCAGGCAGGTGGAATCTACTTCCTGAGACTCTGGCAGACGGACTCTGGCAGGTGGGCTCAGGCAGGTGGACTCAGGCTCGCAAAGTGGACATAGATGCCTGATAAATGCCTGTGAGGTTGAACTTTTCTGAAACGCCTCCATCTTCCATAAAAATGCACCTTATGTGTGTGAACTATTTTAAGATCAAACGCCACATGCCGGTCGCGTGTTACGTAAAAGCTTGATATACAACTAAATAAGTATAATCCCATGCCATTGCGAGGGCATGGGATAATATTTAAAGAGCTGTCAATGAACGCTTTACGTAACACGCGATTTTAGATACTGCTTATTGTGGGTTCCATAGGGTGGCCATAAACGTGTTTCAAACTGTGGTACGCGGAACCCAGGCTTCGATTTGAGCACTTGGGTGCCGTGAATGTGCCCTAGAGGCACTTCTGGCGGGGATGCGCAGAACCCAGACTTCAATTCACGTCTCATGTTACCGGTGGAGGGCGGAGTGGCAATATGGCGGGGTGGCTGGAGGCAGTGGCGGTTATCTCCCGTCGGGCCTGCGGGGAGCTATGCGGGGCTCTCCTCGGCCCGCCGAGGATAACCGCCCGCTAGACGCCTGCTGCTTGCCGGGCGAAACAGTTGCACTGCTCGCTGGCCGCCTATTCTTACCGGAGACGAATGTGCTAAGCTACCCGCAGGCAAGAAACCACTTGCCAAGCCGAAGTAGCGGAACCGCCAACAGAGCACACGCAGCAGGCAAATGCATCAACACCATCGGATACGATGTTACAAATCTGTCGCATTGCCAGTCCACGGGAACATGCCCAACAGCACATTTTAACAGCCATTGGTGTGGACTGGGGCTTTCTAGAGAGTGTATGTCCACGGCTGGCATCTTTGCAGAGGCACCAAGGACCCTCTGCCGTGTCCTGGAAAGCATTTACGATGACCTGTTCCGTCAATAAGGCGAGTTTTGGGACCCGCAACGGCATCACCGCGAACAGAAAGCAGCGAAAACGTTCGCGGTCCCCGGCGGAAAGCAGGGTTTGAGGGTTTAAAGGGTGCCACCGCGAACAGAAAGCCGGGAAAACGTTCGCGGTCCCCGGCGGAAAGCGGGGTTTGAGGGTATAAAGGGTGCCACCGCGAACAGAAAGCCGTGAAAACGTTCGCGGTCCCCGGCGGAAAGCGGGGTTTGAGGGGATAAAGGGTGCCACCGCGAACAGAAAGCCGGGAAAGAGTTCGCGGTCCCCGGCGGAAAGCGGGGTTTG
>JAGHVP010000014.1 GCA_018064305.1 Candidatus Equibacterium intestinale
ATATCTCAATTACCTGATCATAGTACAGCTGTCTTTTGGTGGTGTGTTTAAAGTTCATCGTTAACTCTTTGTTGTGAGTCAACTTTTTTCAGTTAAATACATTCTGAAGCAGAATTCCGAATAATTGCAAGAATCTCGACCGCGAGCCATCGCCTGTCCGAAAAATCGCATGATTTCCGGCTACAACGAAACCACGTTCACGGACTAGCTGTCAAAATCCCGGGAAAACGATGCTAGTCCAAGCCCTAATACCGTTTTCATGCTTCCAAGCCGCGGACTAGCAACGAAAAAGGGCATTTTTGATGGTTAGTCCTGCGGCAGACTGCCGCGCCTGTGACGCGCTGGCAGCTGTGCTGCGGAGCGGTCTGCTGCGCGATTACAAGGTTTTAACCAGGTTCATTCTTGGAAGAAATCACGCGGAAAGACAATATGGTATAGTTATATTTTTTCATGTTATCCATCAACCGTCTTTGCCACAACAGGTATCTCATCTTCAACGATCTTTTCTTTTTCTGTCATTTCTTTTCCAAATAGACTTAAATTTCCGTAAGGTCGGCGGGGGAAACGCCTGCTATGATCTTCTCAGCAACCGGGTCCTCAACCCATTTCTGGATGGCACGCTTGAGCGGGCGGGCACCAAACTCGGGGTCGTAGCCCTCGTCGAGAATCTTTTCACGGGTGGCAGCAGACACCTCAACCTTGTATCCGATCTGATCAAGGCGTTTATGCAGAGCCGAAAGCTCGATGTCCAGAATCTTGCCGATATCCTCGCGTGAAAGCGAATTGAACAGGATGCGGTCGTCTATGCGGTTCAGGAACTCTGGCGAGAACTTGCGGGCCAGAGCCTTGTCGATGATGGCACGCTGACGTTTTGAAGGGTCGTCGCCGACTGTCTTGAAACCCACACCGCCGCCAAGCTCGCTCACCTCCTTGCTTCCGATGTTGGAAGTCATGATGAGGATGGTGTTGCGGAAGTCGATGTGGCGGCCGGCCGCATCGGTGAGCCTGCCTTCGTCAAGCACCTGCAGCAGAATGTTGAATATGTCGGGATGAGCCTTCTCTATTTCGTCGAAAAGCACCACCGAATAAGGTTTGCGGCGCACCTTCTCGCTAAGCTGTCCTCCCTCGTCGTAGCCGACATATCCCGGAGGCGCACCTATCAGCGAGCTGACAGAATACTTCTCCATATATTCGCTCATATCCACACGAATGATATTGTCGGCACTGTCGAACATGCACTCGGCAAGCTTCTTTGCCAGCTGTGTCTTTCCCACACCTGTCTTGCCAAGGAAGATGAATGTTCCGATAGGCTTGTTGGGGTCGCGCAGACCGGCACGGTTGCGCTCTATCGCACGCACCACCTTGTCTATGGCATCGTCCTGTCCGACAATAGATTCCTTCAGCTTGTCGGCCATGTGGAGCAGTTTGCTGCCCTCGCTTTCGCTCACGCGGTGCACAGGGATGTTCGTCATCATCGAAACCACCTCTGCCACAGCCTCTTCATCGATGACAGAGCGGTTCGCGGCCAGACGCTGCTCATACTCTGCCTGATGCTGCTCCATAAGCTGCTGCTCCTGCTGCTTCAGCCCGGCAGCCAGCTTGAAATCGCCCGACTCTGCGGCCAGACGCTTCTTTTCGCGAACCTCATCCAGAGCCTTCAAAGTGGCCGGATCATCTTCAGCAGCCCCCTTTGCAACCACCGCACTGGCTCTTGCACCAGCTTCGTCAAGCACATCCACAGCCTTGTCGGGCTGCACACGGTCGGTGATGTATCTGGTTGAAAGCGAGACGCATGCCTTGATGGCTTCGTCGGTATATGTCACATTATGATGCCTTTCGTACCACGGCTTGATGTTCTGCAGCACAGCCAGTGTCTGCTCGAAGTCGGTGGGCTCTACGATTATCTTCTGGAAACGGCGCTCGAGCGCACCGTCCTTCTCAATCACCTGACGGTATTCATCAAGAGTGGTGGCCCCGATGCACTGTATCTCGCCGCGCGCCAGAGCCGGCTTCAGCAGGTTGGCGGCATCCAGAGCTCCGGCCTGGGCACCTGCGCCCACCAGAGTGTGCAGTTCATCTATGAATATTATAGTGTCTTTGTCTTCCTTCAGTTCTTCCACTATGCCCCGCATCCTCTCCTCGAACTGGCCGCGGTACTTGGTGCCGGCCACTACACCTCCCATGTCAAGGGTCACGATACGCTTCCCCTTCAGCATCGGCGGGATGTCGGCAGACACAATCTTCTGAGCCAGCAGCTCCACGATGGCACTCTTCCCGACGCC
Source organism: Candidatus Equibacterium intestinale (assembly GCA_018064305.1). Lineage (GTDB taxonomy): Bacteria > Bacteroidota > Bacteroidia > Bacteroidales > UBA932 > Equibacterium > Equibacterium intestinale. Next base: position 2,283 of record JAGHVP010000014.1, read on the forward strand.
CGGTTCGCCCACCAGCACAGGATTGTTCTTCTTGCGGCGCGACAGCACCTGCAGCAGCCTCTCCACCTCCTTTTCACGCCCTACCACAGGGTCGAGCTGTCCTGCAGCCGCCTGAGCGGTGAGGTCGATGCCGAACTTGTCGATGGTGGGGGTTGATTTCTTCTTGGAAGATTGGGGCTGCGGTGCCTGCCCGGGCTTCGGCTGCCCCTGGCCGGCCGGTTCAGGCTTCGGCTTTTCGGGCTGCTCCACTGCCCGCCCTGCAACTGGCTTTGCTTCAGGCTTCTGTGCAGTCTTTTCCTCTGCCGGCTTCTGTTCTGCCTTGCCGGGCCCGGGCTGCTTCACCTCGGGCTTCACCTCGGGCTTCGCCTCCTCCCTGATGCCGGCCTCGACCTCCTTCACAGAAGCATAGGTGATGCCGTAGCGGCGCAGAATCGGCGCCACAGTGGTGCACGAGTCGCGCAGCACTGCCATAAGCACATGCTTCATCGTGGGCGAAACCATTCCGCCCGCAGATATTTCAGCAGAAACATTTCTGTAGAACTCGTCTATGTCAGAAGAGAAAACGATGCTGCCGCTCTCTTCATAAGGGACAGCCTCAGCCTCTCTCAGAACGCTCTCCAGCTCGGCCTTGATGTTGTCGGGACTCACGTTGAAAGATTGCAGAACCCTCACCGCCTCATTGTCGCCGTCACGCAGCAGAGCCAGGAAAATGTGGTCGGGCCCGATCTGACGGTTGCCCAGCCGCGCAGCCTCCTCCCTTGCAAAAGAGAGTATCCGCTGCAGATCCTTTGTAAAATCCTTTGCCATACGCTGGCAAATTTATTTAATTCTTTCCATTATCGGGCAAAATAATTTGGTGTATTGATAATAATCACTACATTTGCGGTCCAAAATCACAAACATTTAATTTTTTAGATCATGAAAAAAGGAATCCATCCCGAAAGTTACCGTCTTGTTGCTTTCAAGGATATGTCAAACGACCACGTTTTCATCACACGCTCTTGCGCAAACACAAAAGAGACCATCGAGGTTGAAGGCGTTGAGTATCCCGTTGTAAAACTCGAGATTTCAAACACTTCTCACCCCTTCTACACTGGTAAGATGAAACTCGTCGACACTGCAGGTCGTGTTGATAAATTCTACAGCCGCTACGGCAAGAGAGAGAAAAAATAATCTCCCCCTTCTGCAACAGATAAAGAAATCCCGGAAGCACACGCTCCCGGGATTTTTGTTTTTGTGCCATTAAAGAAATGAGAACGGTCCCGCAGCAGAAAAATGCTGCGGGACCGTTTGAAGCACAATGATTATAAACTACTCGTATTTATAGAATTCGAACTCTGAGAAGAGCATCCAGCCCTCGTGGCACCATGTGTCAAGCACCTTGACGCGGATGTATCTTACTGTAGGGAGACCTTCTGTAGGAATCTCAAACTCTTCACCAGACATCCACCTGTCAACATCCTCCTGGGTGTTCTGGCCGTTGGGCTGGCCTGAAGGTTTGGTTGACTCGCATGATACAAGCTTGGTCCAACCGTCCCAAGAATCATCTGTGGGAGCATCGGCGCGACCGTAAATCTCCCAGCTCTTGAGGCTGCCGCCGTCATAGATACGGTTATCGGTAGGATTGCCGAAGTGGACGTACTTGCAAAGCTGGCACTCCTGGCCCATGTCGAATGTGTACCAGAACGGGAATGCCTTTGGATTGGTATTATCACTGTGGGCGAAGTTGCTGGAGGTCTTGTCGCCGTCCCATCCTTTCCATAGGGCGCCATTCCATGATGTCAAGGCGATATCGTTTGCAAGAACCAGCTCTGAGAAGCCTTCCTTTGCCACCAGTTTGACATGGACGTCAGGGAACTTGCCGGTTGCAGTGGCAACAAACTCGTCAATCGCGTTTGCTTCAGGTTTGAAAGTAGTTGAAACAGTATATTCGCCGTTTGACTTCCAATCGGTCAATGTCACAGATGCCTCTGTCACATCCACAGACACCGGCTGGTCGTTAGAGTCAGGATAAGTCAGTTTGTTTGCAGTTGCACCGGCAGCGCTTCCGAAAGAAACCACAACATCATTGCCGCTCAGAGCGCATGATGTAGCAACAGCAGCAAGTGTTGCCTCATATTCGTTTCCGTATGATTTTCCGGTAACTTTGACAGGGTCAGAGCTATTGTTTTCAGTATCATAAGTAACAACAGTGAATTCATAAGTACCTTCGGGAAGATCAGTAACGATACAGCTGTAAGGTTCTGCCTCGTTCACACGGGTTACAGGGAATTCCTGAGAGCCGTCACCGGGAGTCCATGAAACCACGCATTTGGTGGTGCTCATGCCATAATTGAACTCACCTGCAATCTGAACTCTGCCCTTGCCGCCGTTGGCAACAACATTTACAAGTTGTTCGCATTTAACAAGCTCAGGCTCCACAAAAACGAACTGAGACATAACTCCGCAGTTGTCGCCTTCTGAGATAGAAAGGGCGAAAGAAGCTGATGTGTTGACAAAAACAGTGGCAGGGACATCAACCAGCTTCACTACGTTCAGGGCATCTGCAAATTCAACATTTGCCTTAGTGAGTTCTATCGACGCCTTTGTCTCGCCTTTTGTTTTCACAGATGTATAGACCACTGCGGCCTGCACACTGCCGTCGGCCAGTCCGGCTTTCACTGCATTGTATGCAGCGGCAGGTGTAATCATGAACTCTGCGCTGAGACGCGCTGTTTCGGGTGATGTATAAGGAAGTCTTGCAACACCGTCTGAATACTCGGGAACATAAGTAATTGCTGTGATACCGAGAGAACCTTTGTAAAGAGGAAGCTTGACAGTTGTTGAGGCTGCATCGGCGAATGTAATGGTGATGCAGTCCGAATCAACTTTCACATCAGAGAAATATGCGTCACCGTCCTTGCCGGGATCACCGGGTCTGCCGGCTTCGCCCTTGGCGCCGTTCTTGATGACAGCTGTCTTTCCGTCAGAGAAATAGATGGTATAACCGTCTTCTTCTTCCTGGAGTCTTGTCACAGAAACATTTTTCTGCAGCTGAGCCACGATTTCGGACACATTTGAAACCTGGCCTTCAAGTTGGTCGATTCTTGCAGCCTGTTCATCGACAAGTGCATTCACATCAGACATCTTGGCACATCCGGCTGCCAGAAGCGTAAGTCCGATTGCAATAGTTAAAATGATCTTTTTCATGTTGAATGATTATTTGGTGAATTATTACTTCAACTGTTTACAGGTATAAAG
>JAGHVP010000043.1 GCA_018064305.1 Candidatus Equibacterium intestinale
GAGGAAATCGAATTCCTTCTGCCCTCCGTATGCCATTGGTGTGTCGCAGAACGAAGTGAGATAGTTCTCAAACACTATGTACATGCCAATCATGTGGCCGCGGGTGCTCATCACGTGGGGATTTGTGTAATGAATCTGGAGATCCTTCCGGTTCTGCGCCCTGAACCCGCCCATGTGGTAGTCGGCGGCCCCTGCCAGCATGCGGGTGAACGGGATGTTGATGTCGTGGTCGGCACTCACCGTGCGGTCCCACTTGCATACCTCATAGTTCAGTGTTCCCTCGCGGGTGAATTCGTTGGGATATGTCCTTATCATGCCCGAGGGCTTGCTGGCGCCGTGGAACTGTACGAAAAGGTGATGGCGGGCACATGCCTCCAGCAGCTCTTCCTGAATCTCTATCATCTGCTGGTCGTCACGGTCCATGAAGTCTATCATCATTCCTTTCACTCCCCATTTCTCAAAGAGGGTGAGGGCCTCTTCCAGATGGTTGTACAGAGGCAGCCAGTGCACCCAGAGGTGCAGGTTCACACCTTTTGAGGCTGCATAATCGCCTATCCGCTGCATGTCAAGCGGCCTGATGGGCTTGGTGGGGTCGGCGTCGGGGGCAGGCCAGCCGAAGTTGAATCCGCTGTCCTGATACCACGGGGTTTCGGCGTAGCCGTAGATGTCGTGCAGGTCGATGTGGTGTTCTGCTGCAAAATCGATATATAACTTGTTTGTCTCGAAATTGTTGCCGGGTGAGAATGTGGTGTCGGGAATCTGGTTGCCGTTCCACCATGTGAATGTTGTCTTGATGCAGGGTTTGATCCAGGAGATGTCGTCTACTGCACACGGGTCGTTGAGCGATGTGAGGACAGTTGATTCGATAAGGGCGCCTACACGCTCTGCAATCTGGATCACCCTCCATGGGGTCTTGTGCGGGAATTCTTCCACAATCACTTTCAGTTCCGGCCTGTCAAGACGCGGTGAAAGCGATCCGCAGAGCGAACCGTCTTTCTTGAGCAGCATCATCCCGGCGTATTTCTTCACAGCCGCCTCGGTGACAGCCACGCTCAGCCCGCTTCCCATGGTGAAGGTGGCGGGCATCTCAACTATCTGGCCTTCAGGGATTGCAGAAACGGCGGTGCTGGTGTACAGCCCCTCGTGCGAGGTGCGGTAGTGGGGCAGATACATCACAAGTGCCTCCGGGTCGCCTGCCAGCCTGAACTGCGCGGTTTCCGCTGTCATCTCGAAAGAATTCCAGCCGTCCTGCTCGGGGAACACATACCTGAACGCCACTGCATCGGGGTATGCCCTGCAGACAAGGTCAATCAGGCGTCCCTGCCTGTTCTGCAGCCTGACAGTGAGCTGGTTGCACCAGTCGCGCGCTTCGGCTACCTTCCCAACTGGAAGAGTATAAGTCTCGTCAATGCTGCTGCGCGATGCTGAAACCAACGAAATGCCGTCGGAAAAGCTTCCGTCTGAAAACTCGAAGCCGAGCTGCGACCATTCCACAACTTTCGTCCTGCCGTGAAAAACCTCGTATCCAAGTTTTCCTTTTGATACAGAGATTTTTATGGTATTACTTCCGTCAGGTGATTTGACCTCGGTGCTGCGGAGGGCAGACGCAGGAATGGCTGCGATGCACAGGCATATTATCAGGATGAGGCGTTTCATGAGTTGCTTCTGGTTGTTCCGGCTTTTTATTCAAAGAGAGACCGCGCGTTCTTACGGTGCGGTCTCCCTTGTTTATATTATAATGGATGTGTATTTCTAGTATGTCTCCAAGAGATGCCAGTCGGGGAACTTGGGGAATTTGGCATGAGGCTCTGTCTGATACCAGAATGCAGTGCCTGCAATGTCTGAGTGCTGCTGGAGGTAGCGGCCGTCGTTGCGCCAGCCGAGGTCCTGGATTGTCATCTTGAAGTCTTTCTTGAACCTTACGGGGTCCATGATGTGCCAGCGGTAGAGACCGAATCTTTCCTGTGAACGGTATGTTCCATCGGGACGGATCACCTGGCAAAGACCTGCGTAGGGGGTGCAGAATTCTATGTAGCGGCCTCCACGGTCGAAGTTGTATGAGCCGCAGAAGTAGTCTTCCAGACCGGTCGATGAAATGGTGGGGAAGTCCTTGTCACCGTCGATGTAGAATTTGGCTTCGCCTTCACCCCACCAGCCGTTGTTGGTAAGGCCCCATGCGAGGTAGCAGCCCACGAACTGGCCCTGACCCTTGATGCCGTCTACGATGGTGTAGTCTGAAGACTCGTTCCAGCGTGTGCGGCGCCACTGGGCATGGAAATAACCTGCATCTTCGGGAACCTCGGTGAGAGTGTAGTCGATCTGGTAGTAGAGAGTCATCTCTTCGTGGTCGTTCACGTTCTCCATGGTGATCTTGCATTTCTTGCGGAAAGGCATCTGCCAGTAGCAGTTGAATGCGCTGCCGGGATTGACGCATACGGGAAGAGATACCACGGGTGCGTATTCATTCCATCCCATGCAGAAGAAGTCTGCGATAGGGCATTCTACAGAAGGTGTCTCCTCGCCATCCCAGTAGATGCGGATGATTGAATATCTCCAAACACCTGTGGGGGTCATCCAGATGTGCTGGATTGCACCGGGGCCTTCCATTTCAGCGATTGTTACAGTCTCTTTGGAACCTATTCTTATATAGGGGTTTACTTTCCATCCCTGGCCCAGGTCGCGGGCAGCCCATGATGCGTTGTTGACGTTGCGCTCGTTCGGCATTTCGGGCTTGGCCATGGCAGCCTTGCCTTTCTCTCCGGTGAAGTTTTCGGGGCAGATAGAGCGTGTTTCGGCTTTCGAAATGCGTGACAGGTTGCCGAGACCCATGTCAAGACCGTTGAAGTCCTGAGCGAAAAGCCCTGAACACAAGAGTGTTGCGGCTGCAGCCAGAATAAATTTGCGTGCTTTCATAGTATGTGCTTGAAGTTTAGTATTAAAGATTTTTCAATGATGTTTTCAAAATTATGCTAAATCGTTATAATGTCCAAATAATATTACAGTTTTAAGGAAATTTTTCTCGCAATCTGCCCACTTTTACGATATGGGTGCCAATTGCTAAAACGTTTTTTTGCGTAAAATGCTCAATATATTTTGTAAGTTACAAATCATTTGATAACTTTCGCGATTATTGCAATTCAGATCAAACAAACTAATTAAAAATCAACAAATAAAAGACAAGACATGGCACAGGAAAACAAAGTGAGAGTGATCCCCAAGGGAATAGCGTGGCCTTTCGCCCTGCTTACCCTTCTGTTCTTCGCGTGGGCGGTACCTAACAACCTTACAGACACAATGCTGGCGGCATTCAAGAGGATTATGAGCCTCACAGATGCCAAGACAGCGTGGATCCAGGTCGTATGCTACCTGCTGGGTTATGGCTGTTTCGCCATTCCGGGTGCAATTTTCATCAAGAAGTTCAGTTACAAGTCGGGTGTACTGCTGGGCCTGGGAGTTTATGCGCTGGGCGCACTGCTCTTCTATCCGGCAATGAAGATTTCATTGATCAACATCGGTGTAGGCTTCTTCATCTATCTGTTCGCAATCTTCGTGTTGTTCGCAGGTCTTTCAATCCTTGAGACTTCGACCAACTCGTATATCTGTGCCATCGGTCCTGAAGAGACTGCCACACAGAGGCTCAACTTCTCCCAATCCTTCAATCCCTTCGGATCTATCGCAGGTGTGGTTATCTCGCAGATATTCATCCTTTCGCAGCTCAACACACTCACCGCAGCCGAGCGTGCCCAGCTTTCGGCCGAGCAGCTTTCCCAGATCCAGTCCGGTGAGCTGAATGCAGTTACGAACGCATACGTGATACTGGGCTTCGTGATGCTGGCAATCTTCCTGGCAATCCTGCTTACAAAGATGCCGGACCTGAAGGAGGGTGGTGCGCTTGATTTCAAGAACTCGTTCCGCCGCCTCACCCACAACAAGAATTATGTCTGGGGTGTGATTGCACAGTTCTTCTATGTAGGTGCACAGATCGCAGTGTGGTCTTACGTGATCCGCTACTCTATGCAGGCTCTCAACCTTGACGGAATCATCGCTTCGCTGGGCGCAGATGCTTCATCTGCCCAGATAATCGATGCGCTGCGCAATGTGGAACCTGTCGGTGCAGGTTTCTACAATTTCTGCGAGTGGATAGGTGTTGACGCCCTTCTGCCCCGCACCGCCGAGCAGGCAGGTGCCACATATTATATCATGTCGCTTATCCTGTTCGTGCTGATGCGTTTCGTCTGCACATTCCTCATGAAGTACATCAAGCCCCGCAAGCTCCTCACAGTCATTGCTCTCATTGCAGTTGCATGCTGCTTCGGCACAATCTACGGCCATGGTGCTTCCGGTGTTTACTGCCTGATGTGCATCTCTGGATGTATGTCACTCATGTTCCCCACAATCTACGGTATGGGTACAAAGGGCCTGGGCGAAGACCTCAAGCTCGGTGGCTCCGGTATGGTGATGGCCATTGCAGGTGCTGCTGTCCTCACTCAGATCCAGGGTATCGTTTCCGACCAGGTGGGCAGTATCGCAACAGCATACTGGGTACCTGCAATCGCATTCATGATAATTGCGTTCTACAGCTGCGTAGTCTGCAGGAAGCAGGAAGCCTGATATTCTAACAACCGAAAAATATAAAGACTATGAAAAAAACTTTACTTATAATCGCGGCCATTGCAGCGCTTGCCGGCTGCAAGGGGGCTCCTGAAGTGAGCGGTGTTGATGCAGACGGCCGCTGGACCGAAGAGAAAGCCTGGGCATGGCACGAGCAGCAGGGGTGGCGCAGCGGATGCGACTTCATCCCCTCGACTGCCATCAACCAGATTGAAATGTGGCAGGAAAGCACTTTCGACAAGGCAACCATCGAAAAAGAGCTTGGTTGGGCCAAGGAGCTCGGCTTCACCACAATGCGTGTGTATCTGAGCAGCGTGGTATGGAAGAACGAGGCTGAAAGCTTCAAGAAGCAGATGGATACATTCCTTTCAATCTGTGATGCAGACGGCATCAAGCCGGTGTTCGTCTTCTTCGATGACTGCTGGAATCCCGAATCTGAAATCGGTCCTCAGCCCGAACCCAAGCCCGGTGTCCACAACTCAGGCTGGGTAAGAGACCCTTCAGACAGCCTGCGCGCCGACACCACTGCACTTTTCCCCGTGCTCGAGGCTTACGTGAAGGATGTCCTCACCACTTTCAAGGATGACGAGCGTGTCCTCTGGTGGGACCTCTACAACGAGCCAGGCAACAGCGGATACCACCTGGCTTCCATGCCTCTGCTGAAGAATGTCTTCAAATGGGCTCATGAGGTACGCCCCTCTCAGCCTGTTTCTGCAGGTATCTGGTACGGCAATGCAGAGCTCAACGCTTTCCAGCTCGACAATTCAGACATCACATCTTACCATAACTATAATCCTGTAGAGGACCACCAGGCCCAGATCGACTCTCTCAAGAACTGGAACCGCCCGATGTACTGCACTGAATACATGGCACGCAGGAACAACAGCCTTTTCAAGACTGTCATGCCCATGCTCAAGGAAAACGGTGTGAGCGCCATCAACTGGGGCTTCGTCTCAGGAAAGACCAACACAATCTTCGCTTGGGACACACCTATCCCGTCAGGCGAAGAGCCCGAGCTCTGGTTTCACGACATCTACCGTCAGGACAAGACTCCTTTCGACCCCGAAGAAATTGCAGTAATCAAGCAAGTTAACGGAGTTGAATAAATTATTCCTATCTTTGCCGAGTTACACACAAGGCAGATGGGAAAGACCAAATACATATATAACGCTGACACCGCCAGATACGAAGTGCACAAGGCAAGCCTTGGGCGCCGTATCGGAGATGCCGGCGTTTATGTTGTCATCGGGGTTGTCATTTTCCTGGTGTACACTTTTCTCAACAATCATTTCTTCCACCTGCCCGATTTGGGGCATCTGATTCAGATAAAGCACAACAGGGAGCTGATAGAGAAGATAGAGTATATCAACCAGCGCACTGAATATCAGGTTGTCAGGCTGGCAGACCTGCAGATGCGCGACAACAAGGTGTACCGCCCCATCTTCGGTATGGACGAGATACCTGCCTCAACCAGGAATGCCGGCTATGGGTCGGAGGAGAGATATGCACCGATGCAGGAGTTTACCAATGCGTCTTTCCTTACTTCTTCCTTGAAGCTGCAGGATATCGTGGCGAAGAAAACCTACATCCAGTCGCTGTCATTCGACGAGATAGAGAAACTCTCTTCGCGTGCCGACAACCTGGCGGCAAGTGTGCCCAACCTCTTTCCGGTATGCCCCGGCAGGGAAATCGCAATCTCGTCGCCGTTCGGCTACCGTCTGCACCCGGTTACCGGTGAAGTGGCACTGCATACCGGTTATGACATATCGGGTCCGAAAGGGACACCTATCTATGCCACGGCCGACGGAACGGTCACTGATGTCAAGTATCTGTTCGGTGCTTACGGAAATGTGGTTGAAATCGACCACGGTTTCGGCTACTCGACCCGCTACGCCCATCTCTATTCAACGAATGTTGCGAAGGGGCAGGCCGTAAAGCGCGGCGACCAGATTGCCACAATGGGTGCTTCCGGGCGTGCTACAGGCCCCCATCTGCACTATGAGGTGCTGTACATGGGAGCACAGGTGAATCCGTGGAACTTCTTTGACAAAGATATCGACCCTAAAGTTTATAAGACGCTGGTACGCTCAGCCGACAAAGTGGCGCATTAAAGAATATGGCACTGTACGTTTACGATAACGAGAAGAATGAATTCAGGGAGCACAGGCTTTCGCTGCGCAACGCCCTGAAGGAGGCTGCACGCTATCTGGGCGCCGGACTGCTTGCCGCGGCGGCCATTTACCTGCTGGCCGGGCTTGTCTTCCAGTCGAAGGAGGAGAAGGCGCTGCGGGCAGAGAACCGCTATCTTGAAGAGCATCACGACGCCATGCTTTCAAAAAGCAGGCTGGTGGATGATGTCATCCTTTCTCTTGAAATGAGGGATAACGGAATATACAACGCAATCTTTCATACAGATCCGCCAGCAGTGGATGCAATTGACGGGTCGGTTGATACAGAACTGACAGAGGATTATTTCAGCATGACCGAAACAGAGCTCATTGAGGGGGCTCGGAAGGCGTTGCATGAGCTTGAGCAGCCGTTTGCACAGATTGACAGGGAGATACGAGCCATCAAAGACAAGTTTGCCGATCCGGATTTCAAGAAAAATAATTTTCCTTCTATCATTCCTTTGCGTAACTTTACGATTCAGCAGACTGGGGCAACCGTCGGGATGCGCATCAGCCCGTTCTTCAAGACGCTTCAGGAACACAGCGGCATAGACCTGCTGGCTCCATACGGCACTGAAGTGGTGGCTTCGGCTTCCGGCAGGGTGGTGGACGTGATAAGCCAGTCCAAGGGGCTTGGCAACAGAGTTGTGATTGACCACGGCAACGGGCTGCGCACAGTGTATGCGCATCTGAGTGAGACGAAAGTGGCAATCAACCAGACTGTGGAGCAGGGAAGGGTTATCGGCAGGGTCGGCAGCTCCGGCGCTGCATTCGCGGCTGCGCTGCACTATGAGGTGCTGAGGGACGGAAGGGCTATGGATCCGGTGAACTATTTCTTTGCTGACCTCAGTCCTGCACTGTTCCACGAGATGACCAGTCTTGCGCTAACAACGGGTCAATCGCTTGATTAAAAGACAATTAACATAATTCTCAAATGGCAAAGATAAGTTATACGATAGGCGAAGTGGCGGCACTGCTCGGAGAGAGCGTGTCTTTGGTCCGCTTCTGGTCTGACACATATCCAGAGTTCATCCATCCCAACAGGAACAAGAAGGGCAACAGGCTCTTCACCCCTGAAGATGTCGAGAACTTCAAGAAACTCCACCTTTTCATCAAAGACCGCGGCATGACACTCGACGGAGCGCGCAAGCTGATGAAAGGCAATGTGGAAGGCTCTGACAACAAGGCTGACGTGGCTTTGAAACTGCAGAACCTGCGCGACATGCTCCAACAGATACATGATGAAATCTAGGTTATGAAAGCAAGAGAGATAGCAGATATAAAAGAGGGCTTTGCACCGCTCCCCACCCAGGAGCCGTGGGACAACGCCGGCTTCTGCATCGGCAGTCCCGACACGGAAGTGAAGGGTGTGCTGGTGGGGTTCGACTGCACTCCGGAGCTCATCATGGAGGCAGTGGAGAAAGGCGCCAACATGGTGATAACGCACCACCCGCTGATATTCAAGGGTGTCAGGAAAATATCCCCAGACACATTCCTCGGCTCTGCCATAACCCTGGCCGTAAAGAATGATGTGGTGGTGTATGCCGCACATACAAATGCCGACAAGGCGGTTCAGGGAGTGAATGACCTGATGGCAGACAGGCTGGGACTGAAGAACAGGACTCTTCTGAGCGACGAGGGAATCGGGCTGGTTGGTGAGCTGCCTGAGCCTGTGGATACTGCGGAGTTCATCACTTTTGTGAAGCGGCAGTTCGGCCTCAGGTCACTGCGCACTTCCCGCCCCATAGAAGGTCCCGTAAGGAAGGTGGCGCTGTGCAGCGGATCGGGCGGATCGTTCATAGATAATGCACTCGCGGCGGGTGCGGATGTCTACATCAGCGGCGATATAAGCTACCATAATTTCTTTACCGGGAAAGGGTTCATGCTGATGGATATCGGACACTACGAGAGCGAGATAGAGATAGTTGATAAATTTATATCGCTGCTCGTTGCAGAACTTTCCGAAAAAACAATTACCTTCGCGGTCTTAAGGTCATCGACAAATAATAATCCGATATATTACTTTTAATCAAGCGACAATGGCAACAAAAAAAGTCAAAACAACAATCATCACTCCGATTGACGAAAAGGAAACCTTCGTTTCTGTAGCTAAGAGCGTTACAGAGGCCGACGGTATCCCTATGGAAGAAAAGCTCCATACGCTTTATCAGATCCAGCAGAAAGATACAGCTATTGACACTATCCATCTTCAGCGCGGTGAGCTTCCCCTGGAAGTCCAGGACCTTGAGGCTGAGGTAGAGGGCATCAAGACTTCTATCGAAGATCTCAACGCTGAGATTGCTGATATCGAAAAACGTCAGGGTCAGTACAGAGCTTCCATCGAAGAGGCCCGCAACCTGATCGAGAACTATACCAAACAGCAGGACAACGTCAAGAACAACCGTGAATACGAGTCTCTCGGCAAAGAGATCGAGTACCAGACTCTCGAGCAGCAGGTTTGCGAGAAGAGAATCGCAGAAGGCCAGAGAGCTCACGACGAGAAGACAGAGCAGATTGCAGTTGCAAAGGAGCGCCTCTCTATTTTCGAAGCCAACCTGGCAGAGAAGAAGAAGGAACTCGACACCATCATCGAAGAGACTGCAGCTCAGGAAGCTGTCCTCACAGCAGAGAAGGAAGAGCTTGCAAAGAAGCTTGACGAACGTATGATTGTGGCTTACAACCGTGTGCGCAATGCAGCCAAGAACCACCTTGCAGTGGTTACCATCGACCGCGGCGCCTGCAGCGGATGCTTCAACCAGATTCCTCCCCAGCGCAAGCTTGATATCGCCCAGGGCAAGAAGATCATTGTCTGCGAATACTGCGGCAGAATCCTTGTGAAGCCCTAATTCAAGGACGAGGACTAATCCACCTTCCAGGCTGGGGCTCAGGACAAGAAATACACAAAGAAGAAAAAGGTCGAGATCTCCCAGATTTCTGCCGATGTCGGACGCATTCCGCCCCAGGCCCTCGACATAGAGGCTGCGGTGCTTGCTGCGCTCATGACCGACCCGAATATCGTGGATGATTCTCTGGAACAGCTCAACCCTGACTGTTTCTATAACGAGAACAACAAATCGATATACGAGGCTGTCTCTGCGATAGCGGGACGTCACGACAAGGTGGACATGCTCACGGTTTCAGAAGAGCTGAAACGCATGGGCAGGCTGGAGGAAGTCGGCGGTCTGGCATATCTGAGCGAGCTTACAATGAGGGTCGGCGCAATATCCAACACCGACTACCACTGCAAGATACTGCTTCAGAAATATATCCAGCGCGAACTCATCACAATCTCGGGCAATATCCAGAAGACTGCATTCGATGATACGGAGAATGTGGACGACCTGCTCGAGAGCGCCCAGCAGGACCTTTTCGCCCTTGCGGAAAACAATATGCGCAAGGAGACTTCTTCTGTGGACCGCATCCTGAACACCGCAATCAGAGAGATAGAGGAAGCCCAGGAGAGGACAGAAGGCTTGAGCGGTGTGGCATCGGGCTATGCCGGAATAGACCGTGTCACATACGGCTGGCAGAAGTCAGACCTTATCATCCTGGCGGCCCGCCCGTCAGTAGGTAAGACGGCGTTTGTGCTTACGATGGCCAGGAACATGACCGTCGAATATAACACACCGGTGGCGATCTTCTCCCTTGAAATGTCGGAGACCCAGCTCATCAAACGTATTCTGGTGAGTGAGACCGGTCTTGAGAGCAGCAAGATATGGGGTGCGAAGAAATTCAATGACCCTTACGACTGGAACCAGTTCAACGAACGTATCAAGAAACTTGCGAAAGCTCCCCTGTGGATAGACGATACCTCGGCACTATCGATCTTCGAGTTCCGTGCAAAGGCAAGGCGTCTGGTCCACACCCATGGAGTGAAACTTATCATAATCGACTACCTGCAGCTCATGACAGGTCCTCCGGAGTTCCGCGGCATGCGTGAGCAGGAAGTATCCGCCATCTCGCGTTCGCTCAAGGCGATTGCCAAGGAGCTCAACATCCCCATTATCGCACTGTCGCAGCTGAGCCGTGCCGTGGAGACACGTGGCGGCAACAAGCGCCCGCAGCTGAGTGACCTGCGTGAATCAGGCGCCATCGAGCAGGATGCCGACATAGTGATGTTCATCCACCGCCCCGAATTCCTTGGTGTGGAAGAGCCGGAGGCCTATCCGGGCTATACACAGCTCATCATTGCAAAGCACCGTAACGGTTCGGTCGAGGATGTCGAGATGAAGTTTATTAAGGATGAAGTGAGGTTCGTTGATGCCAATACAATATACAACGGTGATTCTGGCGAGAGATTTGAAAGTGTAGAGTCCAATTTGAATTCACAACCTAACATGGATTTTGACAATGAAGGCTTTTAGACTCTCGATACTTGCACTGATTCTGTTCATTGCAATGCCTTCTGCAGCCTCTGCAGCAGAATATCCTTTCGCCAACGGTGAGAAGATCGGCCTGGCGCTCCATTACAAATGGGGCGTTGTGAATGCCGACATCGCCCAGCTGAACTTCGACCTCCAGGAGACCTCGTCACCTGAAGGGCCGTGCTTCAGGATCAGGACAACAGGAAATACCAACAAGTTTTTCGACAAATTCTTCAAGGTGAGATACATCTACGAGTCAGACTTTCTGAAGTCGAACCTCAATCCCGTGTATTTCCACCGCGAGACATACGAAAACGACTACTGGGCAAAGAACACCTACACCTGGAGCAACGGTTGCAAGACACTTCACGCGAAGGTCACCAAAAGCACCCGTCCCGCCACAGACACCATCATTACGAAGAATGAAGTAATATATGATGTCATAGGTATGTTCTACAAGCTGCGCAGCATGGATCTGGACGCTCTCAAGAAAGGCGGCAGCCGCAAGATCCTCATCGCCCTGGACAGGAACACCTACGACGTCAGCGTATCATACGTTACAACTGAAAACCGCAAGAGTTCCGAAATGGGTACATTCAAGGCCGACAAGTTCGTGGTTATGATCCGCAGGCACAAAGGCGGTGACAACTTGTCTGAAGAGACTCAGTTCGCGGTGAAAGACAAAGGCAACGGTAACCTGGGCCCCATCTACTTCTGGCTCTCGGCCGACGAAGCCCGTGTCCCCCTGTTCTTCCAGGCGCCTCTTGCAGTCGGGGCCGTGAACGGGCGCATCACTTCTTTGTCAGGTACGAAAGTGCCGGTTACCCCTATTGAATAATGGCAGAAAAGACTCCGAAAGAGATTCTCCACACAGGCAGGATAGTGGAGATAGGCCCGCAGGTGATAAGCGTGGAGATTGTAAACAAGTCGGCCTGTGCCACCTGCCACGCAAAGGGTGTGTGCGGAGCTTCTGACGAGCAGGTCAGGATAATCGATGTCCCCCAGACAATAGCTACCAGGGTCGAAGACTACAGGGTCGGTGAAGAGGTGAGCCTCAGGCTCAGCCAGTCCCTCGGTCTCAGAGCTGTCTTCATAGCATACGTAGTGCCGCTCATGGTACTCATGGCATCAATACTTGTATTGTCGGCCACACAGCTCCAGCAACTGTATGTCGGAATAATTTCTCTGGCTGCGGTTGCTGTTTATTACATATTTGTTGCTACCTTTAGAGATAAATTGGAAAAGGTTTTTACCTTCTCGATTGAAAAACTTCATAATTAATTATTAATGAGTCCAATATTAATTACAATCATTGCGCTCACGGCAGTCGGGGTTCTGATTGCCGCTGTCCTTTTTCTAGTGGCTAGCAAATTCAAGGTCGAAGAGGATGAGCGCATCGACCAGGTTGAAGCTTTGCTTCCCGGTGCGAACTGCGGCGGATGCGGCAACGCAGGCTGCAGGGCATTTGCATGCAAAGTGGTGGAAAGCGAGGACATGTCAGGTTGTTTCTGCCCCGTTGGCGGAGACGAAACAATGCAGAAGATTGCATCTCTGCTGGGACGCACCGTTGCTGCACAGACCCCTAAGGTGGCTGTGGTACGCTGCAACGGTACCTGCGAAAACCGCCCTAAGACAAGTCATTATGACGGAGTTGCTTCCTGCAGGGTGAAGGCTTCGCTCTACAGTGGCGACACAGGTTGCCGTTACGGCTGTCTGGGTTGCGGCGACTGTGTGGCTGCCTGCCAGTTCGGCGCCATCAGCATGAATGCTGAAACAGGGCTGCCCGAGGTAGACGAGGCTAAGTGCACCGGTTGCGGAATGTGCGCAAAGGCTTGCCCGAAGAATGTGATCGAGCTCCGCAGGAAAGGTCCCCGCGGCCTTAGAGTGACAGTGCTCTGCAACAACAAGGACAAGGGCGCCGTTGCCCGCAAGGCCTGCTCTGCAGCCTGCATCGGTTGTTCTAAATGCGTGAAGGTCTGCCCTCACGAGGCCATCGTGGTTGACAGCTTCCTTGCATACATCGATGCCGACAAGTGCAAGCTCTGCACCAAGTGTGTTGACGAGTGCCCCACCGGAGCTATCCATAAGTTCAATTTCCCTGTGAAGAAGGCAGCTCCGAAGCCGGCAGAACCGGTGGCCGAGGCACCTGCACAGGATAAACCCAAGACAGAGGAGGGCGCATAATGAAGAAGCTTACATTCAAGATGGGTGGTGTACACCCTGCAGACCATAAGATAGCATCCGAGGCTGCAATAGAAACCCTTGCTCCCGCACCGAAGGTGGCCATCTCGATGGCACAGCACCTGGGCGCTCCCGCAACTCCCGTTGTGGCAAAGGGAGATACAGTGAAAGTGGGGCAGGTGATAGGCGAACCGGCCGGTTTCGTGTCTGGTTTCGTTCATTCCTCAGTATCAGGCACTGTGACTGCAGTGCAGCCCATGCCTGACCTTGCGGGCAATCCCGTGATGCATGTGTGCATCGATGTCGAGGGAGACGAGTTCGCAGAAGGCATCGACACTTCAGATACATTCGTGTCAGATATCCAGGGCACTCCTGAAGAGTGGCTTGCAAAGATCAAGGCTGCCGGCATCGTGGGCATGGGCGGTGCGACATTCCCCGCTCACATCAAACTTGCTCCGCCGAAAGACAAGAAGGCAGAGTATCTGATCCTGAACGGTGCGGAATGCGAGCCGTATGTAACATCGGACGACCGTCTGATGCGCGAATGCCCCAAGGAGATTGTGATGGGCGCCGCAATAATGTCACAGGTGCTCGGCGGTGCGAAGATCCGTATCGCGATAGAGGATAACAAGCCTGTTGCTGTTGCAACCATGAAGGCGGCCGTGCTTGAGCTTGCCGGCATGTGCGGCGACATAGAAGTCCTGACCATGAAGAAGAAATATCCGCAGGGAGGCGAGAAGCAGCTTATCGATGCTGTTACCGGCCGCAAGGTGCCTTCAGGCGGGCTGCCTATAGAGACAGGCTGCGTGGTGCAGAATGTCGCCACTTCATACGCCGTATATCTGGCAGTGGCCAAGAACCGCCCTCAGTATGAAAGGGTCATGACTGTGACAGGTGAGTGCATGGAGAAACCCCGCAACTTCAAGGTGCGCATGGGCACTCCGCTCAGCGCCGTGCTCGAGGCTGCCGGAGGAATTCCCGAAAGTGCCGCCAAAATCATTTCCGGCGGTCCGATGATG
>JAGHVP010000203.1 GCA_018064305.1 Candidatus Equibacterium intestinale
GCCGAATCCCATACGGAGACCTTCATACTTGCTGTTGTCGCTCAGCATTGCGAACTGGGATGAAGAAGAACCGCTGATTGCAGGGTCGATCTTGCGAACGAATGAAAGTGCAAGGGAGCGGTAGATGAGCATTGTGCCGAGCGTTGCAACGAACGGGGGCATTCTGCCGACACCGACGAGCACACCGTTGATGGCGCCGCAGATGGCACCGGTAACGAGAGCCGTTAAGATCATGAGAACGACAGAGTTCGTCATGTTGAAGACCATGATCGTAACGCCGGTGACAAGAACGAGTGAAGAACCGACCGAAAGGTCAATCTGGCCGGTGATGATGACCAGGGCCATGCCCAGGGCAATGGTTCCGACTATGCAGGTGTTCTGGCTGCCAAGGATGGAAGCGATGTGGCTCCATTTGAAAACCTTGCCGCCGGATGCGATTGTGAATGCATACGCGATGAGAATGATTATAAATACAAAAATGAAGCTGTAATTGGACCAAACTTTACCTAAAGTTTTGCCGAAGCTTTTTTTCTCGTCTTTCATTAATTGTTCCTCCGTCAGTCTTGAATTGCATTGGTGGAGTAAAGCATAACATCGTGTTCGTTCACTTCGCTATGGTCGAACACCTTTACTATTCTGCCTTCATAGAACACAATGCAGCGGTCTGCGACTTTTTGAATCTCGGGTATTTCAAGAGTGTTGATGATAACCGTTTTGCCATCCTGCGCAAACTGAAGAATAAGCTTGTAGATTTCTTCTTTGGCTCCAACGTCGACACCCTGGGTCGGGTTGTCGAACAGGAGAACATCGGCGCCGATATTCATCCATCTGCCAAGGAACACCTTCTGCTGGTTGCCGCCCGAGAGAGAACCGATGTTGTCGTACGGGCTGCCCGCCTTGATGTGGAGAGAATCTTTCTGCTCATTATAGCGGCTGAGCTCAAGCTTTGGATTGATGAACGGCTTGTTTCTGCTTGTTGACTGCTCTGCAAGACTGAAGTTCTCGATTATTTCCATATCAGGAACAACAGAGTTCTCCTTGCGGTTTGCAGGAAGCATTGCAACGGAGTTCTTCATGAAGCTGACGATTGAACCCTCGAGCTTCCTGCCGTTGACATGCATTTCTCCGCCCTCATAGGGGAGAGCACCGAACATGGTCTGCATAAGCTCGGACGCGCCGCAGCCTGCCAGACCGGTGAAAGCAATAATCTCGCCTTTTTTCACTTCCAGATTGATGTCTTCAAAACCGGTGCCGGTGTAGTGTTTGAGCTCAAGAATGGTATCTCCGAGCGGTCTTGATTTGTAGACATCTTCGTCTACATACTGTTTACCGACCAGGTCTGAAGTGATATCGTGTGGATTAGTGTCTTTTATATATCCTGAGGAAATGAATTCACCGTTTCTCATAACCGTGTATCTGTCTGCTATTGCAAAGATTTCAGGCATCTTATGAGAAATGAAGATGAAGGATTTCCCCTGTTCTTTCAATCTTCTTAAAATTTCAAACAAGTGGTCAATCTCATCGTTTGAAAGAGCTGTGGTGGGCTCGTCGAGTATGAGGAGCTTTGCGTCTTCATACAGGGCTCTGCAGATTTCAAGAAGCTGCTTTTCACTGGTCTTCAGGTCGGAAACCATAGCTGTGGGCTCAATATCGACTCCGAGACTTTCAAACAGTTCTCTTGCTCTTGCCACCTGCTCGTGCTGGCGGATAAGACCAATCTTGTTGCGGAGTTCGCGGCAGAGGAAAATATTGTCTGCCACCGTTAAATCGTTGATAACGTTTAGTTCCTGATGGACAAACGCGATACCCGCTTTTTCCATCTGCTGTATTGTCGGCTCCGAATATTCTTTGCCGTCAAATACGATTGTCCCGCTGTCGGCGGGGATAACACCCGTGAGGATGTTCATCAGTGTGCTCTTGCCGGCTCCGTTTTCGCCAAGCAGAGCGTGGATTTCTCCGGCTTCTACACTGAGATGCACGTCGGTTAGAGCGTGGGCGCCGCCGAACGTTTTCGTCACATGGTTCATCTCAAGAATTGCCAAAAGATGCACCTCCCTATAAATCCCTAATAATGGACGCGGAAGCGGTATTACCCGCTTCCGCTAAGATTAAACTAATATTGTGATATCAGTGGCCAGTGAAGCCTTCAACTGTTGCTGCTGTGGTGCGGTCAACAATGAATACGGGCTCGTATGCGCCTTCGCCAACAGTGTAGCTCCAGTCGCCGTTGACATAGTTAACACCGTAGCCGATAACTGTCTGCATCATCTTCGGGCTGAAGAATACGGACATCATATCGTCGAAGTATTTGTCTGCAACTGCTGCATTTGCTGCATCCTTGCCGGACATAACGTCGTAGAGTTCCTGCATGCCGCCGATTGCGGAGATGTAAACTTCCATTGCTTCAAGGTCTGCCTTGGTAGCATCGGATGCACCGGCGTTGATGTAGTTCAGAACGCCGAATGTCATTTCATCGTCCATGGAGTAGATGTAGAGCTTGTTGCCGTTAGCTTTTGCTTCAGCAACGATATCGTCCATCTTCTGCTCAACATACTGGTATGCGCCATCTGCAGACCAGTTGCAAACTACTGTGTAGCCGTTGAAGATCTTGTCGAGGTCAGCCTGTTCCCAAACTTCGGTGGTTTCGAATTCACCTGCGTTGAGGTCGGAGTACTTGATCTCGCCGCGGAGGAACTGTTCGAAACCTTCCTGACGACGTGAGCAGACTGTGCCGTTGTCACCGTAGAGAACAACAACAGTGTCGCCCGGCTTCATGCCGTTCTTCTGGAGCCAGTATGCAATACCGGCGCCGCACTGCCAGTTATCGCCGGAGTAGTTGAGCTGAGCATACTTTTCAGTTGCTTCAATGATACGGTCGAAGGAAATGAAAGGAATTCCTTCTGCGTAGAGAGCTTCCTGACCTGCCTGTGCAGAGTCATCGAGAGCCATCATAACAACGATAGCTGCATCGTTGTTAGCAATGATGGTGTTGATCTGGTCGACCTGCTCTTCACCGGAAGATGCCGGGATGTAAACGGTGGGTGTGCCGGCTGCGGTGAGCTCGTCAGCCTTTGCCTGTGCATATGCACCGGCCTGTGCTGTCCAGCCGTGGTCAGGTGTAGGACCAAGAACGTAGATGGTCTGAGTTGCTGCTGCAGGTGCTGCTTCAGCTGCAGGTGCTGCTTCTGCTGCGGGTGCTGCTTCTGCAGGTGCTGCTGCGGGTGCTGCCTGCTGGCCGCATGCGCAAAGTGCAAATACCATGCACAGTGCAAGCATAATTGCGAAAAACTTTTTCATGTTTTTCCTCCATATAATATTTGCTTGAATTCCATTATCTAAAATTCAGCTTATCTATTTTAACAACAATACAACCGCAAGTCAATAATTATCGTGCCGCGTCATTATTCCTTGACAAAACAAAGCACTGATTTTAGACTGATATTACAATAAAAAACACACAGAAAAAATTTTATTGGAGGATAATTATATGTTTAAATTCGGTCTTCTGACCGCCATCCTTGACGGCTGGAGTTTTGAAGAGGCTGTCGACATTGCAAGTGAATACGGCTTCGAATGTCTTGAAGTTGCCTGCTGGCCCGCGGGCAAGGCGGAGCGCCGCTACGCAGGCGTTTCCCACATCGACGGCGAACGCGTGTGCGAAGATGCGCAGTACGCCAAATACGTTAAAGACTATGTGGAAAGCAAGGGAATGCATATTTCCTCTCTCGCCTTCTACCCCAACACCCTTGACCCCGACACCGCCAAGCGTGAAGCCGCAATCGCTCACCTGAAGGCGCTGATCAAGGCATCGGCGATTCTTGGTGTAAACATGGTCACCACCTTCATCGGCCGCGACCAGCACAAGACTGTCGATGAAAACATCGAGCTGTTCAAAGAGGTCTGGCCCCCGATAATAAAATTCGCCGAGGAAAACGGCGTTAAGGTCGCCATTGAAAACTGCCCGATGCTTTTCGGCAAGGCCCAGTGGCCGGGCGGGCAGAATCTGATGTGCACGCCGGCAATATACCGCCGCCTGTTTGAGATCATCCCCTCCCCCAACTTCGGTCTCAACTTTGACCCGTCACACTATGTGTGGCAGCAGATGGACTACATCAAAACCCTGCACGATTTCAAAGACAGGATATTCCACATCCACTTCAAGGATATCAAGCTGTACCCCGAAAAGCTGGCGGAGTGCGGCGTGCTCGCATACCCGCTCGACTACATGTCGCCCAAAATCCCCGGGCTCGGCGATGTTGACTGGAGCGCTTTCGTGTCTGCCCTGAATGACATCCGCTTCAACGGCTGCGCCGTCATTGAGGTCGAAGACAAGGCGTTTGAAAGCTGCCGTGAAGATGTTCTGAAATCGATCCGCCAGAGCAAGCACTATCTGGACAATTTCATCACAATATAAATTTAAGGAGAACAATATGATTAACATTGGCGTTTTAGGCTGCGGAAAAATAGCTCAGGTCCGCCATATTCCCGAATATGCGGCAAACAAGGACTGCAAGCTCGTCGGATTCTACAATCCTACAAAAAGCAGAGCTGAAGAGATGGTGGAAAAGTACGGTGGAAAAGCCTATGACACTCCGGAGGAGCGGCTGGCAGATCCTGAAATAGATGCCGTTTCCGTCTGCGCCGCGAACTATGCTCACGCGGAGCTTTCAATCATGGCCATGAAGGCCGGCAAAGACGTTCTTTGCGAGAAGCCTATGGCAATCACACTCGAGCAGTGCGAAGAGATGATAAAGGTTTCAAAAGAAACCGGCAAACGCCTTCTCATCGCCCAGAACCAGAGATTCAATGCAGCACACGTCAAGGCGAAAGAGCTGATAGCCGCGGGCGAAATCGGGAAAGTGATTTCCTTCCGCACCTGCTTCGGCCACGGCGGCCCGGAAACCTCGTCAATCAATCCGGGCAAAGGCACCTGGTTCTTTGACAAGAAGCGCGCCTCGATGGGGACCATGGCGGACCTCGGAATTCATAAGACC
>JAGHVP010000034.1 GCA_018064305.1 Candidatus Equibacterium intestinale
GGAAGACCCGGAGAAATGGCTTACAATCATCCAGGTCCCAGTGCGGAGATGATCCGAGCGCAGCCGGCAGACGTTTATTTTCTTTTCTAATCCCGAATGGATATCTTTGTTAAAAATATCCTGCTTATGAAAAGAATCTCTTTATTGCTGCTGTTGCTGTTGTCGGTTCCTGACATATTCGCTCAGAATACAGCTGATACCAAGCCGTTGACCGACTCATTGACCGGTTTCCCCCTGCCAGAGGAAATGACTCCCGGAATGACAGAATTCTGGCTTCCACAGCCCCCACAGGTCACTCCAGATGATGCCGGTTCCGCTCCAAGTGATGCCATTGTCCTTTTTGACGGCACCGACCTTGATGCATGGAGGCCCGAGTCAAATTTCTGGACTATAGAGAACGGCCTTCTTAAAATGCCGAAGAAAGGCTCTGCCTTGGCCACCAAAGAGAATTTCGGCAGTGTCCAGATGCACATCGAATGGATGGTTCCCGCGCCTGAAGATGGCAAGGAATGCCGTCAGGGCAATTCCGGAGTATTCTTTCAGGGAAGATATGAACTGCAGATCCTTGATATGAACGGTGGCAAGCCTACCTATGCAAACGGAATGTGCGGCAGTATATATAAGCAGCAGGCTCCGTTGGCGAATCCTATGCGCGGCAGAGGAGAATGGAATGAATATGACATCATATACAACGCGCCTGTTTTCAATTCAAACGGTTCGTACAGGGTTCCCCCTACGATTACAGTGATCTTCAACGGGGTCCTTGTCTTGAACAACGCCCAGATATTCGGTACCACCACATACATCGGTCTGCCCAAGGTCCAGCCTCATGGTGATGCTCCGATCATGCTGCAGCGGTACAGCGATACGGAAGATACTGTGTATTTCAGAAATATCTGGGTCCGCAAGCTGTAACTTTAACGTCTGATATGAACATTATTGCAATGAGAAGATTGTCTGTCATATTCGCTTTGGCTCTGGCAGTTGTAACAGGATGCTGCTCGGATAACAGCTTCGATCAATTCAACTCACAGGCCGCTCGGGAATATCTTATCCCCGTCCGTCCGGGTTACGAGGGCAGGAACAGCTGGTGGAACAGGTTTTCGCCGAAATTCATCTATGCACCTGCCTTCGATGTAAAGGAAATAGAAGGTGCAGCGCAATACAGGTTTACGATAACAGACCAGGACAGCGGCGGCCTGCTGGCATCTTTTACTGCTGATACACCTGCGGCACCGCTGTCAGAGGTCTGGAACGACATTCCCGTTGGCACCGTACACCTGTCAATCGATGCACTTGACGGGCAGGGCGCTGTGCTGCAGCATCTTTTCGACAGAGATTTTCTGCGCGATTTTCCTTTTTACGGCCCTTATCCCGGGGCGCCACGCTCATATTCCGAGGCTGCGCGAAGAGCCTTGCTCTATGTCCACCGTATGCCACAGGTTCAGAAATGGCTTGATAGCACAGAACCTGATATGAGCTATTTCCTCTATTCATATCCAGCAAAGATTGTAAGTGCCGTGATTGACAACGAGTGCCTGCTGGCCGAACTTATGCCTGAGTATAAGACTGAATGTGAGACGATAAGCCGCCATTGTGCCGATTTCCTCATCAGTATCAGCCAGGGGCCGGAAGCTCCTCTGGCCTTCTTCCCGCCAACCTACTATGGCGATATGGCGGCAAGCGGCGACCCTGCTAACAAAGGTAAGACAATGGCACTTGAGGCAGTGAAGGCAGCCCAGGCGTTCCTTAACCTTTACAGGATGACCGGCGATGATGCTTATCTTCAGCGTGCACTCGGCATAACAGATACATACGCAAGGCTGCAGACACCTGAGGGAGCATTCCCGATAAAGCTTGATTTCGAAACCGGCGTGGCGGCCTGCCCGGGGCTTGGAGTTCCAGATCCTGTTATTACGTTGGTACAGAGGCTGCAGCAGGAGTTCGGCATACATGACTATGATGCCATGCTTGACAGATGCGTGAAGTGGATAAAAGAAGTGGCGCTGAAGAGCTTCGATCTGACAGGACAGTTTGAAGACACATCGGTGGATGTGGAGACACACCAGAACCTGACGCACTGGTCGGCAGAGCCGTTTGCGATATATCTGCTTTCAAAAGAGGATGTTACAGCAGACGAAATTGCTGATGCCGTTGACCTTACACGGTTCAGCGAAGACCAGTTCGTGTATTGGGACGCCCTGCCTGCAAGCAACGGTCTCAAGAGCATCTGCACACCGTGTGCATACGAACAGTACTGGAACGATGATGTCAAGTTCAAGGGCAGCACAGAGCAGTTCAGATATATGACACCTATCGACTGCAGCAGCGCCAATATCATGCTAGCTTTTGCAAAATGCTATGAGGCTACAGGTGATGGACTGATGCTTCAGAAAGCAAAGGCGCTGGGCGACAATCTGGTGGCCTGCCAGGATGTAATGGGAAAGATTCCTACTATACAGTCACCGTATCTTCCTGATTTCTGGATAAACTGCCAGTACTATACGGTGAAGGCGTTGCTCGAGGTGGAGCCAATCATTGAAAATGCGCACTAGAATCAAGATTTTTTGGTATCTTTGACCACAAATTCGTTGATATGGGTTACAAGATTCTGGCACGTCTGCTGCTTGCTCCGATCTGGATGCTTTCACTGCTGCCGCTCAAGGTCCATTATCTGATCTCGGACGGCCTGGCGTGGCTGTTGAAAGATGTTGTGAAATACCGTGTGAAAGTGGTGGACCAGAATATAGGGTCCGCTTTCCCCGCAATGCCTGAAGCAGATCGCAAGTCACTTGCAAAACTCTATTATTCCCACCTGGCAGATATTATCTGCGAGATAGTATGGGCACAGACACGCAGTACCAAGCGCATCTGCAGGAAGGGTGTGTTCAGAATTGGCAATGAAGATCTGTTGAACAGACTGTTTATCGAACATCAGTCAGTTGTAGTGCTTGCAAGCCATACCGGCAACTGGGAGCTCAGCGCTGGTGGTTTTGACTACTGTCAGAATCCTGCTTTTGATTACTCGAATTTCACAGATGCTTATCAGCCGCTCCACAGCAGATTGTCAGAGGAGCTTTTCCACCTTTTGAGACACCAGTTCCTGAAATACCCGGGAAATCTGGTATCATCTTCAGAAATGCTCCGCTTTGTGCTTGAACATAGGGCTGAAAAGCGTGTGTATTTCTTTATTGCAGACCAGTATCCATATAAAGGTGCCGGATGTATCACAGAATTTCTTGGGCTTGAGACAGAATGGGCCAACGGTGCTGAGGCCATTGCACGCAAATTGCATCTGCCTGTGGCTTATATGTATATCGATAATCCGAAAAGAGGTGAATATGTTATAAATTTTTCTCAAATTTGTGAAGATGCTTCAACAACAGAGAAGGGTGAGATTACTGCTGCCTATTCAAAGATGCTTGAGGCTGACATATACAAAAAGAAAGAAAACTGGCTCTGGAGCCATAAACGCTGGAAAAATCTAAATATCTATCAATAAAATGAAAACAATTGCAAGGATAATGGCAATTTGCCTGGCACTTTCTGCAGGCATCAGTGCAAACGCCCAGTTTGCAACCAAAAGCTCGGAAAGCACACCTACAGGAACAGTGGTGTACTCTCTTCCCATGACAGCCATCACATTCAAGGTCGATGCTGTGAAGGAAGAGTTCATCGCAGGGCCGTATGCACAGTATGCAAAGAAATATATGGGCACCGACGCCCGCACACAGAACGAAGTGAACTATTCGCTCCGCTCCATCAGCATGCGCCCCTACCTCGAGGCAGATCCTTCTGTCCGCATTCCTGTGAATGTCAAGAGTAAAGGAGTAGCTTCGGCAAACTTCCTCACACTCTGCTCACAGGGCCTTATCGTAACTTCCGACAGCTATGCTGGAAAGGCCGAGTCGTGGGGGTTGCCTTAAATAGCTGGAAATTACCAGTTTGCAGGTAAGGATGTTGAGAGCAGCCTTACCGAAGCCACCACAACACTCTACAAGACAGTGAAGACCGACAAGGGCTTCGAGAGAGTGTCGGTGTCTCAGAGCCAGGTGGTAGAGAAGTCAGCAGAAAAGAAAGCAGCAGAGACGGCCGCAACCATTTTCAAGCTCCGCAACATGCGCATGGCCATCGTAACAGGCGACACCGATGCGACATACAGCGGTGAGGCAATGGAAGCTGCAGTGAAAGAGCTTCTCAGGATGGAAGATGAATATATGAGCCTCTTCTACGGTGTCACCCAGGAGTCTATACAGACAATGAACTTCGACGTGGTGCCTTCTGCCGACAACAAGAGCCAGATGTATGTGGCTTTCCGCCTCTCTGATACAGAAGGTCTTCTGCCCGAAAGCAATATGTCCGGGCGCCCCATCGTGCTTCAGCTCGAGGCAGACAACTTCAGCGCAGCAGCTACCCCTGCGGCAAAGAGCGGCGACGTGGTGTACTTCAGAGTCCCCCGCACTGTCACTGCCAAAGTGCTTGACGGCGAGAACATGCTGATGCAGTCGAGAATCCCTGTTTATCAGCTTGGAGAAACCCAGTCATTCCCCCTGTCATCAACAATCCTGAAATAAAACCTATCAGATATGACAATAGCAAACCTTAACCCCGAGCGCGTCTGGAAGAACTTCTACGCACTCACCCAGATACCCCGCCCCTCGAAGAAAGAGGGAAAGGTGGTAGAGTTTATGGAAAAGTTCGGCAAAAGCCTTGGACTTGAGACCATAAAGGATGAAGTCGGCAACATCATTATCCGCAAGCCGGCAACTCCCGGAATGGAAAACCGCAAGGGAATCATCCTCCAGGGGCATCTGGACATGGTGCCCCAGAACAATATCGACACACCTCACGACTGGGAGAAAGACCCGATCGATGCTTACGAGTACGACCTCGATGGTGAGAAATGGGTGAAGGCACGCGGCACCACACTCGGAGCCGACAACGGTATGGGCGTGGCCACTGCAATGGCTGTGCTCGAAGCAAAGGACCTTGTACACGGCCCCATCGAGGCTCTCTTCACAATCGACGAGGAAACAGGCATGACGGGCGCTTTCGCGCTCAAGCCCGGCGTATTGAAAGGTCAGATCCTCATCAACCTCGACTCTGAGTCGGAAGGGGAGATATATGTCGGCTGTGCGGGCGGTCTTGACGGAAGCTTTACATTCGATTATAAGGGCGAAGCTGCTCCCAAAGGTTATAAATTCTTTGAAATCAGCGTAAAAGGCATGCGTGGAGGTCATTCAGGCATGGAGATTAACGAAGGCCGCGGCAATGCCAACAAGACTATGGCACGCCTGCTCCTTCCTGTGCTTGACAAGATGGACGGCCGTCTGGCATCCATTCACGGAGGAAACCTCCGCAACGCTATTCCGCGTGAGGCAGTTGCAGTTGTGGCTGTGCCCGAGGCAAATGTCAGCAAGATGAAACGCAAAGTGGCCGACATCGGTAAGAAGGTGAAGGCAGAGCTTGCACTCATCGACCCTAATGTCGTGATTGCAGTGAAACCTGCCGCAAAGGCAAAGGTAATGGCAGGTGATGTGGCTCTCAACGTGGTGAAGGCAGTGCTCGCATGCCCCAATGAGGTCGTACGCATGAGCAATGCGATGGAGAACCTGGTAGAGACATCATCTAATCTTGCAATGGTGAATTCTGACGGACGCCGTGTCCGCATCGAGTGCCTGCTGCGCAGCTCGGTGGACACAGCAAAGGAGAACCTGGCCGACGCAATTGCCTCTGTAATGACTCTTGCAGGCGGAAAAGTCAAGTATTCAGGCGCATATTCTGGATGGAACCCCAATATGAAGTCACCTATCCTGGCGCAGATGATAGAGGAATACGAAGGCCTCTACGGCAAGGAGCCTGCTGTGATGGCAATCCATGCAGGGCTTGAGTGCGGTGTGATAGGCGCAAAATATGAGGGACTGGACATGGTTTCTGTAGGACCTACACTCTGCTCTCCCCACTCACCCGACGAGAGGGTTAACGTGGCCACTGTAGGCAAGTTCTGGGACTTCATCGTGAAGGTTCTTGCCAACGCCCCCGTAAAAGAATAATAATCAACAAAAACAGATAATTTATGCTTAAAGGACATCCCAAAGGTCTGCTGGCCGCCGCGCTCAGCAATATGGGCGAGCGTTTCGGATATTATATCATGAACGCCGTCCTGGTCCTCTTCCTATGTTCGAAATTCGGTCTTGACGACAAGGTTGCAGGTATCATCTACAGCTTTTTCTATTTCTCAATCTACATTCTGAGCCTGCCCGGCGGTATCATCGCCGACAAGCTCCAGAACTACAAGGGTACAATCCAGGCAGGTCTGATGACGATGGCAGTGGGATATATCATCCTCTCCATCCCCATCATGGCTACACCCGCCAACCGCATCGGTCTGCTGGTGCTCACATGCGCCGCACTGCTTGTGATTGCCTTCGGTAACGGTCTTTTCAAAGGCAACCTCCAGGCAATCGTAGGCCAGATGTACGACAACTTCGAGGCTGAAGCTGCCAAAGAAGGTCCCGAGGCACTTGAAATAGCAAAGACAAAGCGTGATCCCGGCTTCCAGATCTTCTATGTATTCATCAATATCGGCGGCCTTATCGCTCCGTTCATTGCGCCCACACTCCGCAAGTGGTGGCTTGGAGTAAACAATATGAGCTACGATGCAGCGCTTCCCAAGCTCTGCCACCTCTTCATTGACAAGGGTGCCGACGCTATGACAGCCGACCAGCTCTCGAACCTCACCGAACTTATGACAAAGGCAAATCCGGCAGGTGTGGCAGATATGGCTGCAGCATGCTCGGATTATCTCAATGTCTTCAATACAGGTGTGCATTATTCTTTCATCGCATCGGTTGCAGCAATGCTCATCTCTCTGCTGATCTTCCTCTGCACAAAGAAGAATATGCCCAAT
This sequence comes from Candidatus Equibacterium intestinale, assembly GCA_018064305.1. Taxonomy (GTDB): domain Bacteria; phylum Bacteroidota; class Bacteroidia; order Bacteroidales; family UBA932; genus Equibacterium; species Equibacterium intestinale. Next base: position 6,911 of record JAGHVP010000034.1, read on the forward strand.
CCCGTCAAGAAGGTGGCTCAGAGCAGCCAGGACTATACTCCTGAAGAGAAGGCTTCTATGGCAAAGGAAATCCGCCAGCGCATGACCGGTCTCTATGCAGTGCTCGGTATCTGCGTGTTCTTCTGGATGTCATTCCACCAGAACGGAGAGAGCCTTTCATTCTTCGCCCGTGACTTTGTGAACACATCAACCATAGCGCCCGAAATCTGGCAGGCAGTCAATCCCTGCTTCGTGATACTGCTCACACCCGTGATAATGTGGGTGTTCGGTACGAAGTGGGGCCGCAAGATCTCAACCCCCCGCAAGATTGCGGTAGGTATGGGAATCGCCGGCCTTGCATACGTTTTCCTGGTACTCGTAAGCTTCTTCAAGGGGTATCCTTCAGCACCTGAGTTCCTTGCACAGCCCGTGGCTGCACAGGCAGGAATGAAATCAGGCGCGTGGGTCCTCATCGTAACTTACTTCTTCCTGACTGTGGCAGAGCTGTTCATCTCTCCCCTGGGTCTTTCATTCGTATCTAAGATTGCTCCCAAGCACATTCAGGGAATCTGCCAGGGCCTCTGGCTCTGCGCAACTGCGGTAGGCAACCTGCTTATCATGCTCGGTCCCATCTTCTACAACCACATGCCCAAGCTCTGGCTCTGCTGGCTGATCTTCGCAGTTGTCTGCGCAATCGCCATGATTGTGATGTTCGGAATGCTCAAGTGGCTTGAAAGAATCACAGCATAGTGGACGTAGCAATAGTAATACTCAACTGGAATGGCCGCTCCCTTATGGAGCGGTTCATTCCTTTTTTGCTTAAGAACACCCCCAAGCCCACAGAACGGCTCAACTGTTTTGTTGTTGTTGCCGACAATGCCTCTACCGACGGCTCGGTCGAGTGGCTTGAGGCCAATTATCCGCAGGTCGACACCATTGTCTTTGACAGGAACTATGGTTTTGCAGGCGGATACAACAGAGCGTTCAAAGAGATAGAGGCAGATTATTATGTGCTTCTCAATTCTGACGTGGAGGTAGCTCCGGGCTGGATTGAGACACTGTCTGATTTCATGGAAGACAATCCTGACGTGGGTATCTGCCAGCCCAAGGTGCTTGCCCTGAACCAGCGTGACCATTTCGAATATGCAGGGGCCTGTGGTGGCTTTGTAGATGCCCTTGGTTTCCCTTTCTGCAGGGGCAGGATCCTTTCCAATGTGGAGCAGGACCGTGGTCAGTATGACGAGCCCATGGAGTGTTTCTGGGCTACTGGAGCGTGTATGATGATCCGCTCCGGGCTTTATCACCACCTGGGCGGTCTTGATGAAAGTTTCTTCGCCCACATGGAAGAGATTGACTTGTGCTGGAGGGCCAAGCTTGCCGGTCACAGCGTATGGGCAGTGCCGGCTGCTTCTGTATATCATCTTGGAGGCGGGTCTCTAGACAATGCCAGCCCGCGCAAGCTTTATCTCAACTACCGCAACAACCTTCTTATGCTTTACAAGAACCTTCCATATAACAAGAGGGGAGGGCTTATCTTCACAAGAAAGGTTGTAGACGGCATTGCGGCCGTATTCTACTTCATTACGGGCAAGTGGAAATATGTTGGTGCCGTTGCTTCGGCACACCGCGATTTCAGGCGTATGAAAGGCTCTCTGGAGCCTTCGGCCTTCAGCGAAGACGGCAATGACATAGGCCATCTCCGCAAAAGCATCATCTGGCTGTATATAAAAAGCCTGGGCCGGTTGACTTTTGATAAAATCAGATTCTGACCCAGACTCTATATTTCAGGAGTTATTTCTGCTCCTAGTCTTCTTCTTTCGGAAGTTCTATTTCTTCACTGAGAGGTATGATAAGGTTGCGTAGGTGCTCGTTGCCGGCCTCGATTGTGACATGATGGTCGTTGACCAGCTGTGCAGGCTCTTTTGGCATGACTGGCTCAACCGCCTCGTCATCGCCGTCTTCAAGCGCCTCCAGATACTCCTGATAGCTTGTGTAGTATTTGTCAAGTCTCTGGAAATAGTCTGTAGATACCTTGTCCTGGTTCTGGATGTAGAAGTTGCAGGCCTGGCCATTGTATGAGCATGAAATCTCATAAGTGCCGGCAGGCACATCCTGCATATGAAGAACCCTTCAGGGCGGACTTCAGTGGAGAATGTTCCCTGGTCGCCGGAAATGGTGACAACGGCTCCTGTGAGGCTCTCCTCGTCATATTCAAGTGTTCCGCGCAGGATGCCTGTAGTGGCCACCTCTTTCTGGCAGGAAACAGCAAGGAATGCCGAAAGTATGATTGCTATTGAAAGTGTTCTTTTCATGACGGGATTGTATTAGAATTCTACGCCCATTGCCTTGCATATACGTCTGGGGATGTCGGTATTGTCGATGCATCCTGCAAACATCTCTGAGCCGGCACCGATAGCGAATACAGGTACGCGGTCGCCGGTATGGTTGCCTGTGATCCAGCCGATGCCTGCAATATCAGAGATATCGCCTTCAGCAGCTTCATCGACATATCCTTCGGGCATCTGCTCGGGAAGGCAGTGTCCCTTGACTATAGAGAGTCTGGGGTTCCTGCATGCAGGACCGCCGGTCTCGTGGTCTGCTGTAACTACGATAAGTGTGTTCTTGGGATGCTTCTTATAGAACTCGAGAGCAACTTCAACAGCGTTGCTCATGTCGATGGTTTCGTAGATAAGGCCGGGAAGCGCATTGCTGTGGGCTGCATAGTCAATCTTTGAACCTTCTGCCATCATGAAGAAGCCCTTGTCATTGTCAAGGAACTCGATGCCTTTCTCTACAATCTCTGCGAGGCAGATATCATCGGGGTTGTTACGGTCGTGGCGTGCAAGGTATGTGGGGATGTCGTTCATTGCGCGGCCTTCCTCACGTTTCTGGAAGAAAACGATCTTGTCGGTTTCAGCCTTCTTCTGGTCGAATTCCTCGCGTCCGTAGGCGATTGTATAGCCGGCAGCCTCAGCTTTCTCGTAGCATGAAGGCTCACCTTCACGGTTGGGGTTGTTGAAGTCTCCGCCGCCGAAGAACTCGAAGCCTGACTGGCCGAGTTCGCTGCCTATCTCGTAGTAGTTGCTGCGGCTCTCGTTATGAGCGTAGAACGATCCGGGAGTGGCGTGGTCGATACATACAGTGGCAGCTACACCTACCTTGAACCCTGCATCGTGGATTTTGTATGTGATGCTTGTGAGTGTGTCGCCCTCTGGTGTGATGGCCATTGTGTGGTTGTTGATCTTTGTACCTGTAGAGAGTGCTGTTCCGCCTGCAGATGAGTCTGTAACCTGGCTGTTGGCAGAGAATGTAGATGCTGCACCCAATACGGGGAAACCGGTGAATGCGAGGGGAGCCATTCCCTGTTCCATGCCGCCGTCTGCCTGTGCGAGGTAAGTCTCAGTTACTGAAACTGCACCGAAACCCATACCGTCACCGATAAACAGGAATACATATTTTGCCTTTGGCTTTGCGTTGCATGATGCCATTGAGAGCATCATAAGGAGTGTAAGTACAATGTATGATATCTTTTTCATTTGGTCTATCAATTAAAAAATGGGTAACAACTTTGTGGATTGCTACCCATATTATTATAAGTGAGTTAAATCAGAAGGGAAGAACTATTCGACAGCGTTTGCGCCGTAGAGAATCTTGAGCGCGTTACACTTGCGAAGCTCTTGTTTGATGTCAGTGATGATACCCATGCGGGTGTCCTTGTCAGCCTTGATGGAGATTGTCATGTAAGGACGGTCCTGCTCGCTGAGGCTCTCACGCTCAGCAGCCACGAAATCGCGGATTTCATCGATTGTACGGAAAGAATCGTTGAGCTGGATGCGGCTGTCGGTTCCGTATTTACCCTGATATTTGGGCAGGGGAGTGCCGACATAGATGTATGAAGACAAGTCTTTTCTTTCGAGTTTAGCAATCTCAGATGCTGCGGGGAGTGAAACCATAACGAGGTGTTCTGTCTGGCGCATACTTGTGGTGACCATGAAGAACATCAGGATCATGAACACGATATCGGGGAGGGATGCTGTGTTGATAGCGGGGCATCCGCCGTCGTTTTTCTTGATAAATTTAGCCATACCGAAATCTCCTATTTAAGCTTTGTGTCCTTAGGCTCTGCCTCGGAAATCTGCTGCGGGATACAGTTGCGTACAATCTTCTGATGATCATCATCAAGTTCGCTATACTTCTTGCCGTATGTGCGGACTGAGAATTCATCGCGGATCTCGTTGATTGCCTTTACAAGTTCGTTCTGAACGGCAATGTACGTGCTGTATGTGGTACCACGGTCATTCTGGAGTGAAATCACACCTTTTGACACAGCGTAGGGGCCGTAACCGTCAATCTCTTTGACAACTCTCTCGGGAAGGTTGGGGTCGTCATTGGGGTTGGTGAGGAATTCTACGATTTTATCTTTCAGCTGACTGACATCTATAGGTTGGTCTCCGGCAAAGATGTTGTCGTTGACATTGATTCTTACGATGACGATATTTCTGCGGTTCACTTTCTCGTTCTCCAGTTTCATGTCCTCATCGGGCTGGGGGGGGCCACGACGGGGAAGACCTTTTTCCTGGTCCATAGTGGTAACCATCAAGAA
>JAGHVP010000006.1 GCA_018064305.1 Candidatus Equibacterium intestinale
ACAGGCTTGAGAATCTGATATTCGGTTGCGGGAAAACCTATGGCCTGCCATTCCCCGTTCTCGCGACTGTTGAAAATTGAGGGGTTTGGCAGGGTTGACTAGCTATCAAAAAGGCCAGTTTCCGTTGTTAGTCCCCTCAAAAACTTCAATTTTCAGGCAAAAACCTAAGGACTAGCAACGTTTTTCCGGGATTTTGACTGCTAGTCCGGCCGTATGTGACCGGCGCTGCCGCCCGCCACCTGCCCGGGAACAAAAATAGAATCACCCGGCAGCGGGCAGCTCGATCACGAATGACGCTCCGCCGAGGGTGGTGCTCCGTTCGTAGAATATTCGACCGTCGTTGCGCTCCACAATGTCTTTGCAGATGGCCAGACCAAGCCCGTTGCCGCCCACTTTCGTAGTGAAGTCGGGGCTGAAGAGTTTCTCGATGTCGCTCTCCTTCACGCCGGGGCCGTTGTCTTCGATGCTTACCCTGTACATGTCGCCAGTACGTGTAAGGAAAATGCCGATACGGCCTTCCTGCCCGCGTCCGATGGCCTGGGTGGCATTTGAGATGAGATTTACGAATCCGCGCACTATCTGCTGCTTGCGGATGTTCACAAAGGCGTCGGACAGCTCTGTTTCAAACTTCACCTCGATATTCTCCTGAGTGTTGAACAGCACCAGCTCGTCTTTCAGAATCTCCACAAGGTTCTCGCGCGACACCGCTTCGTTGGAGAGCAGTTTCGAGAAGGTTGAGAAGGTCGATGCTGTGTTAGACAGTATGTCTATCTGCTCGAGCAGCGAAGCGCATACCTTGTCAAGCTCGTTCTCCCAGCCGGGGGCGTTGTTTTTCTTCATGCGCTGCACATGCTGTATGCTGAGCTGCATAGGGGTGAGCGGGTTCTTTATCTCGTGTGCAATCTGGCGGGCCATCTCTTTCCAAGCCTGCTCGCGCTCCGAACGGGCCAGCTGCCGGGTGCTTTCTTCAAGGTCGTCCAGCATCTTGTTGTAAGAGCTTACAAGCATGCCCAGCTCGTCTTTTGTGTTGCGGTACACCAGATGCTCCTTTTTCTTTGATGCGGGCAGGAGCTCCATGCTGCTCCTGATCTGTGACAGGGGCTTGCTTATTGAGTTGGCAAGCAGCATGCTCAGGATGATGCCTGCTATCATGATCAGGATATAGAGGTTGATGATGCTGGCGATAATAATCGAACCTTCTTCCTGGAACTGCGAACTGCCGGTGATGTAGGGGATGTTGGCTATTGCAACCAGGTCGCCGTCGATGTTGAAGAGGGGGGCGTAGATGGAGCTTACATTGTCGCCTGCAATCCTTTCGTGTCCGATGTAGTTCATGGAATGTTTCTGGACAATGGCGTTATAGGCTTCATGGTCCATCCTCGTGCCGAGGATCGACTGGCTGTAGACATCGGGCTGTGTGGTTCCTGCCAGCTTGCCGAAGCGGTCGTATATGTTGATGTCGTAGCTGGTGCTGTTGGATATTGATTCCATTGCGTCCAGCATGGGCGGCATACTCATGTCGTTGTATTTGAGTGCATACTGGCAGTAATCGGAGAGGGACGACTGCACAATCTGCATCATGTTGACCATGCGCCGTTCGTTGCCCGCCCTGTTGCGGCGCAGCGTGAATGATATGGTGCCGAATGCCACGCAGGCCAGTGAAAGGAGCAGCGACAGCACCATTACCACTGTAATCTTGCGCTTGTATGACTTGCTGGGCAGGGTGAACAGCGAGCCTTTCCTGAACTTGCTGGTGCTGGGGATCAGAATCAGGCTGAAGAGCAGGAACATGTATGAGAAGAACACGAAGTCGCGTCCGAATCTGGTGCCCGGGCGGCTCAGTATTATGATTTCATCGTCGGACACTTTGTTGATGAACTGGATGAGGTGTCCTTTCCGGCTCATGTGGTATCCGGGCTTGTAGTCGGCAGGATTGACGGTGGATGTGAATGTGGCGCGTCCTGAAGATGACACCAGTCTGCCGTCGACATACCTTGCGTATGAATAGAATCTGGGTATGGCAGACGACTGCGGCTTTGACTTCGCCGAGCCTGCCATCAACAATGCGTCTGACGAGGCGTCTGCCATCGGATTGGGAACGAACTCTATGTAGAGGTTGGTGGTCTGGTAGGTGTCGAAGTTTACGTAAGAGAACACACCGAGGTACGAACTGTGGCCGTTGTACCGGTTCATGTAGTGGAATGCCGACCCCGGTGACAGCTGGGCCCCGAACCGTTCCGTTTCGTCGCGGTAGAACTGGTTGCAGTTCACAGCCGGGGTGTTCCTGTCTATTATCAGCTGGTTCGACGGGCTGCAGGTGGTGACGGAAACGTTGTATTTGCTTGATATGCTGCGGAACAGATATCTCTCAAGGATACGGTTGCGGATGATTTCGGCACCTCCGTCGGGCCAGAAGCTCAGCACTGCGATGATCTGGTCGTTGCGGATGCCGTTTTCTATCATTCTCAGGTGCATCTCAAGCGAAAGGTCCCTGTCAATTGCAAGTCTGTCTGTAAGCACCTTGTTGGTGTCGAAGTCCTTCCTGACGCCGGTGACCTCCACCACAGCAAGGGTGTATGCAGAAATCAACACAAGGTAGATCAGTATGTTGCGCCACTTGAACACATCCAGCGCATGCCTTCCGGCAATCGCAGTGACCATATACTGGATGCAGTGCAGCAAAGTCAGGAACAATCCTCCGAACGAGATATAGCAGAGGATAGAATAGATGCTTATGCTGGTGAGCCTTGACAGGTTCATCGACACATTCGAGTTGAATATCAGCGATGAGAGAGTCAGGTGGATGTATATTGCAACAAACGTCGTGACTCCAACGGCCAGAAGTGCGCATATTACGCGGCCGCGTTTCCTGAGCCCCTTGTACCATGCAAGCATCCTGGCACGGATGGGGATAAGCCCCAGCACAAGCAGGGTGACCAGCAGGTTGCAGATGAACAGGCTTGCCAGCGAGTCGAACAGCTGGCTTCCGGCGTATGTCAGAGGTGAAAACAGCGGATGCGACTGGTCGCTGATGTGCGAAAGGCTGCGCGCCCAGATGGCAAGCAGTATGATTACTATGGCAAACAGCCTGTATGAGCGCAACGTCTTGGTGGCCGAGAGATATACCACTGCTGCAATGAGAATCAGCAGGATGACAAGCCAGTGCAGAACATATTCGTGCTGGAGGAATCCTGTGCGTGAGGTGGATACAACTGAAAACAGGGGCTGCCCGCTCTTGCTGTGCACAACCGCGCCGCTGTCGTAGCTCAGCGGAACGGTGGTGTATTTCCTGTCTATCCTCAGGTGCTCGTTGGTCTTGTTGGCATAGCTGAGGCTTTCCAGTGAATATTCGTCTTTTATGTGGATTGCGCTTATCAGCCGTTCATTGCCTGAAGTGCGCACCTTTACGAAATACCATCCGCTGCCGAGGTTTACGTAGCTCTCTCCTTCGGGAATGTAGGCGAGGGGGGTGGCGGTGGCCACATCGTTCCACATCAGATGGTGGAGGCTGTAGGCAGAGAAGCGTATGCGGATATCATCGTTTCCTATGGGGAACTGGTTGACCCAGCAGTGGAGAGAATCGTTGCGGTAATGGTAGATGACCATATCTTCAGGGAGGTCGTGGTTGTCGGCCAGCTCCTCGGTCCCTTCCAGGATTCCTGCCGTGAATCCGTCAAGGACCGCCTCGCGTCTCTGGAGGCTGCGCTCGACCTTCGCAACCTCGCTGCGCAGGCGCCCGGCCGGATCAGACGTAAAAAAAGACACGGCGAAAACAACGGCCGCGGCTGCAACAAGTATGATCAGCAGATTCTTTGTCCTTTGTCTCATGCTCTCGAACTTTATTCGTGGTGATATGGCTCACCTTTGATTATTGTGAACATCCTGTAGAGCTGCTCCAGAAATATCACCCTCACAAGCTGGTGCGAAAATGTCATCTTTGAAAGAGAGATCTTCTCCCCCGCACGGTCATACACCGCCTGGCTGAAGCCGTATGCACCTCCGATAGAGAAAACTATGTCCCTGGTGCTGTGAAGGAACTTGTTTTCCATGTGCGCGGCCCATTCCACAGATGAGAACATCTTTCCGCGCTCATCCAGCAGTATCAGCTCGTCCTGAGGCTTCACATTCTTGAGTATCAGTTCACCTTCCTTCTCCTTGATCTGGTCGCGGGTGAGTGATTTCGCATTCTTCAGTTCTGGAATTTCCACAATGGAAAACTTGCAGTAGTGCGACAGCCGCCCGGTGTAGAGGTCTGTGCCCGTCTTAAGGTATTCAGCCTCTGTCTTGCCCATCAGTATCAGTCGGATATTCATTATTTTGTGGCTTGGTTTTTGCAATTATTCCACTTTTGTGAAAAGATGGTTAAAGATATGAAAAAAACTCTTTTGATATCATTGATGATGGTCCTCTCCGTATTCAAATTTAATGCCTGCGCGGCAGAGGAGGGTGACGTTTTCATCCCGATTGCCAAATATATGGAGGCTGGCGACAGCGAAAAGCTCTCTGCATGGTTCGGTGAAAACCTTCAGGTGGATGTCCTCGGGCAGATCAACAGCTGCACCCGTACCCAGGCGAAGCTCATCATGAAGAACTTTTTCGCCAAATACACCCCGAAGTCTTTCAAGATCGTGCACAAGAGCGGCCGTCCGCCAATGAACTACGCAGTTGCCAATCTCGATGCCGGAGGGTCCAAGTTCAGAGTCATCATTTATGTGAAGACTGTAGACGGAAAAAACGAAATACAGCAGATCAGAATAGAAGAACAATAGGTTAATGTTATATTAGGTGGGTTATTACAAAAAACCGGTTGCCGGA
>JAGHVP010000186.1 GCA_018064305.1 Candidatus Equibacterium intestinale
CGAGGCGGGGAAGCTGTTTGCCAACACATATCTGGCGCTTAGAGTGAGCTATTTCAACGAGCTTGACACATACGCAGAGATTAAGGGACTGGACACACGCTCCATCATAGAAGGGGTGGGGCTGGACCCGCGCATCGGCACACACTACAACAACCCCAGCTTCGGCTATGGCGGATACTGCCTTCCCAAAGACACCAAGCAGCTTCTTGCAAACTACGAGGATGTGCCTGAAAATCTGATAGAGGCAATTGTAGAGAGCAACCGCACCCGCAAGGATTTCATAGCCGAGAGAGTGCTCCAGATGGCAGATTTCTACGACGACGGCAGGCCTTCCGACCATCCGGTGGTGATAGGTGTGTACCGCCTCACCATGAAGACCGGCAGCGACAATTTCCGTCAGAGCAGCATCCAGGGCATCATGAAGCGCATCAAGGCAAAAGGTGTGAAGGTGGTGGTGTATGAACCGGCATTCACCGAAGGGGATTCATTCTTCGGCAGCGAGATAATCCGCGACCTTGACCAGTTCAAGCAGATGTGCAGCGCCATCATCGCCAACCGCTACGACAGCGTGCTGGACGATGTGGCAGACAAAGTATATACTAGAGATATCTTCAGAAGAGACTGATCAGATATGGCATCAAGAAGCATAATTATCACAGGCGGTGCGGGCTTCATCGGAAGCCACGTGGTGCGTCTGTTTGTGAAGAAATATCCCGAATACCGCATCATCAACCTCGACAAGCTCACCTACGCAGGCAACCTTGATAATCTGAAGGACATCCAGGACTGCCCGAACTACCGCTTTGTGAAGGGGGACATCTGTGATTATGAGATGGTCCGCGCCCTGATGGCGGAAGAGCATGTGGACGGCATCATCCATCTGGCTGCAGAGACTCATGTAGACCGCAGCATCGTGGATCCGTTCGAGTTTGCACGTACAAATGTGATGGGCACGCTTGCGCTGCTGCAGGCGGCGCGCCAGTATTGGGAGAGCCTGCCGGAGCGCTACGAGGGCAAGCTTTTCTACCATATCTCTACCGATGAGGTTTACGGCGCGCTCGAGCTGGACTGCCCTGATGGCAGAGACTGTGGTTTTTCTGCCCACAAGGTATATGGCACCGAGTTCTTCCGTGAGGAGAATAAATACAATCCGCACTCTCCCTACAGTGCGGCAAAAGCTTCGAGCGACCATTTCGTAAGGGCGTTCCACGATACCTACGGGATGCCTGTGGTGGTTACGAACTGCTCTAACAACTACGGGCCATATCAGTTCCCCGAAAAGCTTATTCCTCTGTTTATCATCAATATCCGCCACCGCAAACCGCTTCCTGTATATGGAAAGGGTCAGAATGTGCGCGACTGGCTTTATGTCGAAGACCATGCCCGTGCCATAGACCTGATATTCCATGAGGGCAAGGTGGCCGAGACATACAATATCGGCGGGTTCAACGAGTGGAAGAACATAGACCTTATAAAGGTGCTGGTGAGCACGGTAGATCGTCTGCTCGGGCGCGCGGAAGGTGAGGACATGGGGCTTATTACATACGTGACCGACCGTGCCGGCCACGACCTGCGCTATGCCATAGATTCGCGCAAGCTGCGTGACGAACTGGGCTGGCATCCCTCCCTCCAGTTTGAAGAGGGGATAGAAAAGACAGTGCGCTGGTATCTCGACCACCAGGACTGGCTTGACAATGTCACCAGCGGCGAGTATCAGAAATATTACGACAAAATGTATAACAATAGATAAGATTAGTTTATGAAAAGGTCATTATTTGCCGCGATGGCGGCTGCAGCATTGCTGCTTTCATCCTGCGCGAAGGATTTTACGTCGGACATAGAGAATCTGCAGAGCCAGATCAACGACATCAAGACAAAGGTAGAGGCCGTACAGAACGCTGTCGCCGGCGGTGCTGTTGTCAATTCGGTTGAACAGACCGACAACGGTATCGTCATCAAGATGAGCGACGGCAAGAACTATTCGGTTTCAAACGGTGCCGATGGTGCGCCCGGTTCAATTGTGGCTGTAAATGCTGCCGGCAACTGGACCATCAACGGTGAGGACATAGGCCTTGCTGCAAAAGGTAAGGACGGAGCCGACGGTAAGGACGGAGCTGACGGCAACGATGGAGTCGATGGCAAGAATGGTGCTGATGGAAAGAATGGTACTGACGGAAAGAATGGCACTGACGGAAAGAACGGTGACTATTATGTTCCATGCACCGACAAGTCATCGGCGGACTTCGGCAAATGGATAAAGGTCGACGGCCAGACAGGTGCAAGGACAGCCACATCCGACAGCTGGAATGTGACAAGCCAGCCTTCAGGGCCCTCAGCCCCGGAAGGTGCCATTACAGCAATATGGGACGAAGGCTCTCTCCTGATTTTTGGAATAGAGGGCTATGAGAGTGAAGACGGCTATATGGAAATAAACCTGACATCGATCCTGCGCGGTCTTCTGGTGTATCCTGAAGAGTGGTCTACCTCTTTCGGCCTGCCCAGTGTGACATCATATTACATCATCACACCTCTGCTTGTTTCTGTCATCATGACAGGCAACCTTGACAATCCCCGTATGAAGGGTTTCAACTGGCCCGGTGGTATCACAGAGTCGTTCACTTGCAATAACTCACAGTATATATGGTTCGGTAAGTTCCTCCTGGGTATTGCTTATGCCACATATCTCGGTATGACCGACCAGAAAGAAGATCCCGACTATAACCCCGAGTATGATGCCAACAGTGCATCATTCATGTGGCAGTGGATCAAGATTGAGAATGGTATGGACGATCCTGCAAATATCCGTGATGCTGTGCAGGAACTTGCATCTTTTGTGGGCGAATGCCTTACCGCTGCTGAAACCAGCACCATAATAGAGCAGGCTGTGGCTACAACTCCCGTTACTGTAAAATACCGCGTGATGCCGATGGGCGCTTCTCTTGAAGGTTACAGATACAATTTCCTTGACCACGGTGTTAAGATGACCAAGGC
>JAGHVP010000174.1 GCA_018064305.1 Candidatus Equibacterium intestinale
CTACTACAACGTAGATATGTTCAATGAAGTCGGCATCGAAGTTCCCACCACTTGGGCAGAGCTCGAAGATGCATCCCAGGCTATCGTCGACTTCTACGGCGGCGAAGTTTACCCCTGGGGTATCGACATGACCACTGACGAAGGCCAGGCAGCATTCGCATACTACACCTGGGGCAACGGCGGCGGATTTGTTGATGCAGACAACAACTGGGCTGTCAACAGCGCAGAGAACGTTGAAGCTATCGAATACGCAATCGGCCTTGTAAACAAGGGATTCACCAACCCGAACCCCGCAACCCAGACCAGATACGACCTTCAGGATATGTTCGCAGCAGGCAAGCTCGCAATGTGCATTGCTCCGAACTCAATGCCTACCTACGTAGCTGACAAGGGCGGCAAAATCAACATGGCAACAGCCAACATCCCCGCAAACGAAGGCAAGACAAGCTCCTCCGTTGGCGTTATGGACAGAGTCATGGCATTCAAAGACGATGCATGCAAAGATCAGGCTGCACGTAACGAAGCCATCGGCAAGTTCCTCAAGTTCTTCTACAATCCTGAGAACTACGTGGGCTGGGTCTCAATGGAAGGCTTCCTCCCCGCAGTCAACAGCGCAGTTGGAGCGCTCATCGAAGCTGATCCTTCCTTCGAAGCATGGCTCGGCGTTCTTGAAAGCTGCCAGTTCTACCCGACCGCAAAGGGCGAGTGGGATCAGGTCAAGCAGGGTGTTATCGCAGCAGAGCAGGCAGCTCTGACCGGCGCAAGCGTCCAGACAGAACTCGACAAACTCCAGACATCACTGGTAGGTTAATAGTATTTTTCGGCGGGCCCGGTTAACGCCGGGTCCGTCTTTTTTAGTTTTAAAGTAGGGAGGATATTCTTATGAATACCCTTGGAAAGAAAAGCTGGAAAGCTTATCTGTGGCTTCTGCCCAGCATCGTTCTCATGGCGGTGATTGTGGTTTATCCGATCGCAATCGTTTTCAAGCTTTCGTTCAGCGAAATATCCAAAGCGGGCGTTATCGGCGGATTTGCAGGATTCAGCAATTTCAAAGAGGCGCTGACTCTGCCTGCGTTCAAGCAGGTTATGCTAAACACACTCTGGTGGGTTATCTCGGTCGTCGGTCTTTCAACCGTTATCGGCTTCATACTCGCTATGGTGCTCAACCAGAAATTCCGCGGCAGAAAAATCGCAAGAGCGATAATCGTTTTTCCGTGGGCCACATCACTTGTTGTCCAGGCATCGGTCTGGAACTACATCATCAAATACGAATACGGCAATCTCAACAATATACTTCTCAATCTCGGTATAATCAGAGAAGCCGTCAACTGGCGCTCAAGCTACCAGATCGAGTTCATCTGGGAGTGCTGGGTCGGCATATTCGTTACCATTCCTTTCGTAACCTTCTGTGTGCTCTCAGGTCTTCAGTCAATAGATGAAACACTCTACGAGGCGGCCGAGATTGACGGGGCGACATTCGGCCAGAAGCTTTTCAAGATCACAATTCCGCTTGTAAAGCCGTCGCTCACAGTCAGCACAGTTTTAAATATCATCTACGTTTTCAACTCATTCCCGATCGTCTACACAATGACGAAGGGTGCCCCCGCCAACAAGACGGACACTCTTATCACTTATCTGTATATGCTGAACTTCTATGACCGTAAGAAAGGCCCGGCAACGGCCCTGTCGGTAATAGGTTTCATTGTTCTCTGCATCTGTGCCGGAATATATATGTTCGGCGTTATGAAAGGGGAAGAGGAAGAATGAAGACAGGCAACAAACATCTTTTCCCCCAAAGCGGCGATATCCGCAGGCAGAACAAGGCCGCGATTGCCGTCATTCTTGTGGCACTGATTGCGGTCGGAATCCTTTTCA
>JAGHVP010000023.1 GCA_018064305.1 Candidatus Equibacterium intestinale
GTAGCCGGGCAGGATGACATCCTTATACTGTTCTGAAAGATCCTGCAGCTTTGCGAACAGGTCAAGCACCAGGCCGCGTATTGCAAGCAGCTCGTCGCGCATATAGAGTTTCAGGTCTACCAGCACCTGGTTGTTGCGGCAGCGGCCAGAATGGATCTTCTTGCCCAGGTCTCCCAGCTTTCTGGTGAGGAGTATCTCCACCTGGGAGTGGATGTCCTCTGCGCACTCCTCCAGCACGAAGCTGCCCTCTTTGATTGTCTTGAGGATATTGTCAAGCTCTTTCTGCAGAATCTCTTCCTCGTCTTTGGCAAGAAGCCCTACCTCGGCGAGCATTGCGATGTGGGCCTTCGAACCCATGACGTCGTATTCCGCCAGACGGAGGTCCAGGATGCGGTCGTTGCCGACTGTGAAGTTTTCTACTGCATCTGATGCCGAAATGCCTTTGTTCCAGAGAGTCTGCATATTGGTTGAGGTTTATTTGCTGATGTTGCTTATGAATTCGATATATTTTTCAATTCCTTCTGAGATTTCGCTCTTCAGTATGTATTCGTCTGCCTTGTGGGAGCGGTGCGAATCGCCTGGGCCCATTTTTATCGCAGGGACAGGCAGCCTCATCCAGTCGGATGTGGTGGCCGAGGTTGGGGTGGGGATGTGCAGTGCTTCTGCTGTCCTGATGAGCGGATGTCCTGCCGGGGTTGCTGACGAACGGTTTGAGAGATTGCGGGGCTTCAGGGTGCTTTTTACACATGCCTGCAGCATATTGAAGATCTCTTCGTTGGTATAGCATTCGTTCGGGCGTATGTCCACCATGAATGTGCATGTCTCGGGAATGACGTTGTGGACGGTGCCGGCATTGATGCCGGTGACCGACAGCTTCACTTCACCGAGGAGGGGGGACACCTTTTCGAACTTGAAGCTGCGCAGTGTCTCTATGTCGCGGATTGCGGTGTATATTGCATTGTCGCCTTCCTCGGCCCTTGCTGCATGGGCGCTGCGGCCGTATGCCGTAGCGTCTATCACAAGCAGCCCTTTTTCTGCGATGTTGGCTTCCATTCCGGTAGGCTCTCCCACAATTGCGAAGTCTGCATTGGCGGCGATTGTCTCCCTGAGCCCCGTGGTGCCTCCCTTGCCGGAACGCTCTTCCTCACAGCTCAGCAGGAGATAGAGGTTTACAGGGGCGCTCTTGAGGTCGCGGAAATACAGGAAGGTGGCAATCATGCTCACTACACTGCCTCCGTCGTCGTTGCTGCCGAGCCCGAGGATGCGGTCTTCGGCTTCGGGCGGGTTGTATGGGTCGAAAGTATATGAGTCAGCAGCCTTGACCGTATCGATATGGGCGCACAGCATGAGAGTGGGCAGTGATGCATCAAAGTCCAGCCTGGATGTGATGTTGTTGCCGATACGCATTACTTCCAGACCGGCATCCTCCAGGTAGCCGCACAGGAAGCCGGCCACTTCATCCTCTTCGAAAGAGCAGGAGGGGATTGCCACAATCTGCCTCAGCAGAGAGACCGCATCGTCTATATACTTTTTGATAACCATCGGTTATTTGATTTTTGTCTCAATCGGTTTGTCAAGGTTGCCGGCATGCTTGATCACCACTTCGCTCACACCTTTCTCAATGGCTGCGAATGCGTTCTCAAGCTTGGGCAGCATTCCGTCGGCCACACGTCCTTCAGCCTTCAGGCTTTCAAACATGGCCTTGTCAATCACTGGAATGACAGAAGAGTCGTCGTCCTTGTCGTAGAGGACTCCCTGCTTCTCGAAGCAGAATACAAATGAAGTCTTGTATTCCTCCGCCATCGCCACAGAGATGGCGCTTGCCACACTGTCGGCGTTGGTGTTGAGCAGTGTCCCGTTTCCGTCGTGGTTGATGGCGCATACGACGGGAACGATGCCGTTCTCTATGAACATCCCGAATGCTCCCGCATTCACTTCGGCGATATCACCGACAAAGCCGAAATCAATGGGCTCCTTCGGCCTCATGTCTGCAGTGATGCAGTTGCAGTCGGCTCCGGAAAGGCCTGCGGCGTTGCACCCCTTCTTCTGGAGGGCGGCCACGATGTTCTTGTTTATGAGGCCGGCATACACCATTGTCACCACCTTCAGGGTCTCTGCGTCGGTGATGCGGCGGCCGTTGTGCATCCTGGGCTCGATACCAAGTCCCTTCAGCATCTCGCTTGCCACTTTACCGCCTCCGTGCACAAGGATCTTGTTGCCTTCCAGTGCAGCGAACTTGTCGAGGAAGCTGTCAAGCGCCTCGGGATTGTCTATGACATTTCCGCCAATCTTTATGACCTTCAGTTCTTTCATCACTACTTGAGTCCGAGGAGGATTTCTTTGAGTACGGTCTGTGCCGAAACCACTCTGTTCGCAGCTTCGGGAATTACAATCGACTGAGGTGATTCGATCACATCGTCGCTTACTATCATGTTGCGGCGTACGGGAAGGCAGTGCATGAAGTATGCATTGTTTGTAAGGGCCATCTTCTCTGTGGTCACAGTCCAGCTGCGGTCCATATTTATGACCTTTCCGTAGTTGGGATCCTTGTATGCCGACCAGTTCTTGGCATATACGAAGTCTGCACCTGCAAGGGCCTTGTCCTGGTCGTATTCAACCCTGGCGTTGCCCACAAACCTGGGGTCGAGCTCATATCCTTCAGGATGTGTGATCACCAGCTCGTAGCCGGTCTGGTTTATCCATTCGGCAAATGAGTTGGACACTGCCTGTGGCAGAGATTTGGGATGGGGAGCCCAGGTGAGCACAATCTTAGGCTTTGCCGTTTTCTTGTATTCCTCTATTGTGATGAGGTCGGCAAAAGACTGGAGAGGGTGGCGGGTGGCTGCCTCCATACTGAAGACAGGCTTGCCGGAATATTTGATGAACTGGTTGAGGATAACTTCGTTATAGTCATCCTCCTTGCTCTCGAAGTTGGCGAAGCTGCGTACTCCGATGATGTCGCGGTAGCTGCCCATCACGGGGATGGCTTCAAGGATATGTTCGGTCTTGTCACCGTCCATGACCACACCACGCTCGGTCTCGAGTTTCCATGCCCCGTGGTTTATGTCAAGCACAATCACGTTCATGCCCAGGTTCAGACCTGCCTTCTGTGTGCTCAGGCGGGTCCTGAGGCTTGAGTTGAAAAATACCATCAGCAGAGTCTTGTTTCTGCCGAGTTCTGCGTCTGCAAAAGGATTTTCCTTTACATATCTTGCCTTTGCAAGAGCTTCGGAAAGGGGACCGATATCGTGTACACAAGTAAAGTTTCTCATTTTGTAGTATTATTTTGTGAGGTCGTTGAAAGCTTCGAGGAAATGGTCTATCTCAGGAATGCTGATACAGAGAGGGGGTAGCAGGCGTATTACGCTGGCACCTGCACCGCCTGTGAAGATGTGCTTTTCGAAAAGCAGCCTGTCGCGGAGGTCCTGATATCCTTCGTTCAGCTCGATACCTATCATGAGGCCGCGTCCGCGCAGCTCTTTGATGGCTTTGTTGCCCTTGAGGTGGCTGATTATGTATTCACCTGCCTTTGCTGCATTTTCAACAAGGTTTTCCTTCTTCATGATGTCAAGCACGGCAATGGCTGCACTGCAGGCAAGATGGTTGCCTCCGAAAGTGGTGCCGAGCATTCCGTAGCTGGCCTTGATCCGGGGATTGATTATGATGGCACCGATGGGGAATCCGTTGCCGATGCCCTTTGCCATAGATACGATATCGGCCTTCACTCCGCTGTGCTGGTGGGCGAAATACTTGCCTGTACGGCCGCAGCCGCTCTGCACCTCGTCAACTATCAGCAGTGTGCCTGTCTTGTCGCAGAGCTCTCTTGCCGCCTTGAGATATTCGGCCGAGGGCTCGAAAATACCTGCCACACCCTGGATGCCTTCAACCATAAAGGCGGCGAACTCTTCTGTCTCGAGTTTCAGCTTCAGGGAATCAATGTCGTTGAGTGGCGTGAATTCAACGTTCGGGGTGCGGTTGAACGGAGCCTGGATCTTGGGATTGTCTGTGGCTGCCACTGCACCGCTGGTACGGCCGTGGACCGCCTTGCTGCAGGTTACAATCTTTGCGCGGCCCGTCTCGAACGAGGCAAGCTTTATGGCGTTTTCATTGGCCTCGGCACCTGAATTGCACAGGAAAAGGTTGTAGTCGGGATATCCGCACATCTCACCCATCTTATCTGCAAGCTTCACCTGCAGGGAGTTTTCCACTGCATTGGAATAGAAGGCGATGTTGTTGAGCTGTCCGTAAAGCGCTGATATATATGCGCTGTTGCAGTGTCCTACCGAAATTACGGCATGTCCGCCGTAGAAATCCAGATATTCTGTTCCTTTTGAGTCCCAGACTTTGCAGCCCGCGCCCTTTATGGGCTCTATGGGCCAGAGTTTATATGTTTTGAAAAGTTCCATCGTTAAAAAGCTGAAGGTTTGAACTTGAGCGCGAGTGTACGCTCGAAGCCGAACATCATGTTCATGTTTTCCACCGCCTGTCCGCTGGCACCTTTGACAAGGTTGTCGATTATGGAGGTGATGTGGATGTATCCGTTGTGGCTCTCTATGTGCAGCAGGCATTTGTTGGTGTTGACAACCTCCTTGAGGCTGATGGGAGCATCGCTTACAAACACGAACGGAGAGTCTTTGTAGAATTCCTTGTAAATCTGTACAGCCTCTTCGGCAGGCATTCCGCACCTGGTGTAGATGCTTGCAAAGATGCCTCTTGTGAAGTCGCCCCTCATGGGTACGAAATTGATCTGAGGGTCGGATCCTGCAAGTGCCGCAACGGTCTTGTGGATCTCTCCCAGATGCTGGTGGGTGAAAGGCTTGTATACAGAGATGTTGTTGTCGCGATAAGGGAAGTGGGCAGTCTCGGCAAGCTTCCTTCCGCCGCCGGTGGCGCCTGTGATGGCAGTCACATGGACCTCATCTTCAATTGCCTTCAATGCCGCCAGGGGAAGCAGGCCGAGCTGGATGCAGGTTGCGAAACAACCGGGGTTCGCTACATAGCGGCAGCCTTTTATCTCTTCGGTGTAAAGGTCGGTGAGACCATACACGAAATGCATCCCCTTGTAGTCGCTGTCTAAGCGGAAATCGTTGCCAAGGTCGATGATCCGGCATCCTGCAGGAATGTCGTGTGTATCTACGAATTCCCTTGAAAGGCCGTGCCCGAGACAGAGGAAGATTACATCCGGAGTACCCAGATGGTCTGTGAAGACAAGGTCTGTCTCGCCCAGCAGGTCACGGTGGAAATTGGTGACAGGCTGCCCGGCGCTGGTGGTGCTGAGAACTGAAGTGATTTCAACTTCGGGATGGTTGATAAGTATGCGCAGCAGTTCGCCGGCAGTGTATCCGGTGCCGCCCGCTATCGCCACTTTAATCATATCTGCTCGTCTTTATGCGCTCCGTAATATACTCTGAGAGGGGTTGAAGTGACCTTGATGAAACCTTTGGCCTCTTCGGCTGTCCAACCTTTCTGAGTCTCGCCATATTCGCCGAGCTTCGATTTGAGCAGGTCATCCTC
Source organism: Candidatus Equibacterium intestinale (assembly GCA_018064305.1). GTDB lineage: Bacteria > Bacteroidota > Bacteroidia > Bacteroidales > UBA932 > Equibacterium > Equibacterium intestinale. Next base: position 5,515 of record JAGHVP010000023.1, read on the forward strand.
TGAGTCTACGCCCACGGTAGAGAATGTGTAGGGCTGCAGCTTGAGTGTGACAGTACCGTTGACGTTGCGCTGGCTGCTTGCAAGCATCGCCTCGATGTCGCGCATCACGGGCTCGAGATACTGGCTTTCGTGCAGGAACATTCCGTACCAGTTGGCAACCTGGTCTTTCCAGTACTGCTGCCATTTGCTGAGTGTGAACTTCTCAAGGAACTTGTGTGCACCTATGATGAGCATGGGGGCTGCGGCTTCGAAGCCTACACGTCCCTTGATGCCGATGATGGTGTCACCGACATGCATGTCGCGGCCTATGCCGTATGCGCAGCCGATCTCCTCGACGGCCTGGATGGCAGCGATCTTGTCGTCATATTTCTTGCCGTTGACTGCTGCTATCTCGCCCTCTTTGAATTCGATGCTGAGGATTTCGCTATCCTGTCTGCTGACCTGCTTCAGATAGGCGGTTTCGGGAAGACCCTGTTTCGAATCAAGGATCTCGCCTCCGCAGATAGATGTGCCCCAGATACCCACGTTGTATGAGTACTTGAGCTTGGTGAAGTCTGCGAAGAAGCCGTTGGCGTTGAGATAGTCGACCTCTTCCTTGCGGCTGAGGTTGCCGTCGCGGGTGAGGGTGATGATCTCCATGTCGGGGCACATCACAAGGAATGTCATATCGAAACGGACCTGGTCGTTACCCGCACCTGTCGAACCGTGCGCGATTGCGTCGGCACCGATCTCCTTTGCATAGCGGGCGATTGCCATTCCCTGGAAGATGCGCTCTGATGACACAGAGATAGGGTAGGTGCCGTTGCGGAGCACGTTGCCCATGATCATATACTTGAGGCTCTTCTCGTAGTATTCCTGTGTCACGTCAAGTGTCACATACTCCTTCGCTCCAAGCTTGTATGCGTTCTCTTCGTTGGTCTTGAGCTGCTCTGCGCTGAAACCGCCGGTGTTGGCGCAGGCTGCATATACTTCATATCCTTTCTCTTTTGCCAGATACATCACTGTATAGGATGTGTCCAGTCCGCCGCTGAAAGCGACCACTACTTTTTTCTTGCTCATATCTGAAATATTATTTGACATTGATGGTGACATGCTCTCTGGGGTCGTAGAGAAGACCGGTGCAGATGCATCTCTGGTAATTGTTCTCTTCCAGGATATGGAAGTTCTTGCAACCCTCGCATCCCTTCCAGAATTCGGGGTCGTGGGTGAGGTCCTGGAATGCCACAGGGCGGAAGCCCAGGTCGTAGTTCATCTTGAGGACGGCAGCTCCTGTGGTGATGCTGAATATCTTGGCGTCGGGGAATAATTCACGTGAAAGGCGGAAGATACGCTGCTTGATGCTTTTTGCAAGGCCGACTCCTCTGAACTCGTGGGCTACAATGAGTCCTGAATTGGCCACGAACTGCTTGCCTTCCCAGCTTTCGATGTAGGAGAAGCCTGCGAAGCGGTCGTCGTCGGTCACGGCGATCACAGCCTTGCCGGCTCTCATTTTCTCACCGACGTATTCGGGGGTGCGTTTTGCTATACCTGTGCCACGCTCTTTGGCTGACAGAAGGATTTCGTCGCAGATCGCCTGCGCAAACTTTGTGTGGCTTTCATTTGCCACTAATACTGAAATGTTCATCTTGTATGATGATTGTTAATAAAGGAGAATTTGTGATGGGATTCTGCTGTCCCGTTGTAAGTGTTGGTAAGCCTGCGTGAAAAGCGAGCTGAAATCGCTTCACTGGCTTAACGTCGGACACGCTTGTTGTAAGATATCTGTAGTTCTTTTTTCATCACGGGCGCAAAAGTATAAATTATTTTCGCTTCAGCAAAAAAAAGCCTTAATAATGATAGGTGTAAATATTTTTTGCAAAAAAGTTGAGAAATAATTTGCAGGGAAAGAAAAAGTGTATATCTTTGCGGTCCCTTTGAGAAACGAACGTAAGGCGTTTGAGAGGCAAGGGGACAGTTCATTGACTTAATGGATGACAGAAGTACAAGACAAGTACTGAAATTGTAGCAGCAATTTTAAGAACAAGAGCAAGCGTAATTCTTTTGAATAACTCGAATATCTGAAGCTGGAGATTA
>JAGHVP010000236.1 GCA_018064305.1 Candidatus Equibacterium intestinale
ATATGATGGAGCCGTTCTTTGTGAAGTAATGCGTTCCTGCATCTGTCCCATCTCCGTGGCGAGTGTGGGCTGGTATCCCACCGCCGAAGGCATACGGCCCAGCAGTGCAGAGACCTCGCTGCCCGCCTGTGTGAAACGGAATATGTTATCAATGAAGAACAGAATATCCTTCGATCCGCCGTCCTCACTTACCGCGTCACGGAATGATTCAGCCACTGTAAGGCCCGACAGCGCCACTGAAAGACGCGCTCCGGGAGGCTCGCTCATCTGGCCGAATATCAGTGTGGCCTGCGACTGAGCCATGGCATCCTTGTCTACTTTTGAAAGATTCCATTTCCCTTCTTCCATCTCCTTCAGGAATTCGTCACCATAACGGATCACTCCCGATTCGATCATTTCGCGCAGCAGGTCGTTGCCCTCTCTGGTACGCTCACCCACACCTGCAAATACAGAGAAGCCGTTGTGCTTCTTTGCAATGTTGTTGATAAGCTCCATGATAAGCACTGTCTTGCCCACTCCGGCGCCTCCGAAAAGACCGATCTTTCCACCTTTCACATAAGGCTCCAGAAGGTCTATCACCTTGATGCCGGTGTATAGAACCTCCTGGCTTGTGGCCAGGTCCTCGAAAGCGGGAGGATCGCGGTGGATGGATTCCGCACCGGTACGGTCGAACGGAGCCATACCGTCGATGGCATCACCTGTGACATTCATCAGGCGCCCCTTGATCTGGCTACCCACAGGCATAGAGATTGTGGTGCCTTCCGAAATCACCTCCAGGCCGCGGCGCAGCCCGTCGGTAGAGTCCATGGCGATGCAGCGGACCGTGTTCTCGCCGATATGCTGCTGCACTTCGATTATCAGAGTGCGGCCGTCGGGGCGCTGGAGCGAAAGTGCGTTGTGGATTGCGGGAAGATCCGACTTTCCATCGGCGCTTTCAAACACCACGTCCACCACCGGTCCGATAATCTGCGAAATGTAACCTTTTGTCATATATCAAGTTGTATTTATCTAAAACAGTCCGAAGAGCAGCGAATCGATCTTGTCTGTAATCTTTCCGAAGTCCTCGGGGCGGTTTTCGAAATCAAGGCCGTCGGCGTCGATCGTTATAACGGTGCCCTTGTATTCCGAAATCCATTTCTCGTAGCGGTCGTTCAGACCCTTGAGGTATTCAAGGCTCATCCCCTGCTCATAGTCCCTTCCGCGTTTCTGTATCTGCCCCACAAGATGCGGTACCGAGCAGCGCAGGTATATCAGCAGGTCGGGCAGCTTCACCATCCTCATCATCACAGAGAAGAGGTCCATGTATGCATCGTAGTCGCGCTGCGAGATGTTTCCAAGAGCGCGGTTGTTGTCTACGAAGATATATACTCCTTCGAGAAGTGTGCGGTCCTGGATTATCACATCCTTCGATTCGGCTATATCCATCACATCCTTGAAGCGCTGCGTCAGGAAATAGACCTCCAGGTTGAACGACCATCGCTTGATGTCGCCGTAGTAGTCTTCCAGATAGGGATTGTAGGTCACGGCCTCGTACTTGGGTGTCCAGCCGTAGTGTTCGGCCAGCATCCTCGTGAGGGTGGTCTTTCCAGATCCGATATTACCTGCAATTCCTATGTGCATACCGATGGATTGTTATTTGTCCTGCTCTGCGCCGTCGGGCTGCATATACCAGTCTTTGTACAGCATATAGCCCTGCGCGTTCTTGTGTGCAGCCTGTGCGATGGCCTCAGAAGCGTCTTTCACTTTCTTTGCGGGCACGCCGGCGTAGATTCCGGGCTCGAGCACGGAATTGCTCAGCACCACCGCACCTGCTGCTATGATTGTGTTGTCGGGAATAACGGCGTTGTCCATAAGTATCGCCCCCATTCCTACAAGTACGTTGTTACCAACCTTTGCGCCGTGGATTACTGCATTGTGGCCGACCGACACGTCGCTTCCTATTTCAACCACCGAGCGTTTGTAAAGGGTGTGGAGCACAGCTCCGTCCTGTATGTTCACACGGTCTCCCATCACAATCGGGTTCACGTCACCGCGGAGCACTGCACCATACCAGATGCTGCAGTCGTCGCCCATTGTGACATCACCTATCAAGGCTGCATTTTCAGCCAGGAAACATCTCTCGCCTGTCTTCGGCGTAACGCCGTTAAGTTCTCTTATAATTGCCATTGCTTTTGTTGGTTACTAATCGCGCAAAGATAGTCAAATCCGCATCACTTTGCAATACGGAATATGTTATGTTTCCACAGTTTTTTGACAATATTCTATTATCCGCGGCGGAAGAGAGCGCAGGTGATGGCAGTGGCCACAGCCACGTTGAGCGATTCGCTGGTGACAGAGCCTCTCGGATATGGAGGAATCAGCAGGCGGTGGGTGACACGGGAGGCACATTCCGCACCGATTCCGAACGATTCGGAGCCCATCACAACAAGGCCCGACTGCTGCAGCTCCACACCGTAGATATCTTCTCCGTCAAGGAAAGTGCCGTAGACAGGCATTCCTGCTGCAGTGAAGCGCTCCAGCACCGATGGCAGGTTGCAATAGATGATTTCCTTACGGAATATGGCACCCATGGTGGCCTGGACCGTCTTGGGGTTGTAAAGCTCCACGGTATCCTCCGATGCGAAGACCGCATCTATGCCGAACCAGTCTGCTATTCTGATGATGGTGCCCAGGTTGCCCGGGTCACGGACGGAATCGAGTGCCAATGCCAGCGGTCTGGAGGCTATGATGGAGTCTATTTCAGATTCTGACGGTGCCTCTGGGATGCGCACCACCGCCAGTGCGGGAGAGGGAGACGAGAGTGATGATATCTGCCGCATGGCCTCTTCACCTATGTCGGATGTGCGGTAGACCGAAACCACCTCGAGGCTGCTGGCAAGGGCCTCGGCCACCATCTTTTCACCTTCCACCACAAACAGTCCGGCCTCTTCGCGCTGCTTTTTTGCAGACAACGCACGAATTCTCTTTATTTCCGCTTTTGAAATCATGCATCAAAGTTAAAAAATAATTACATTTGTAAGTTATATAAGCGGAAGGAAAGTTATGAAACTGCGCATATCAGCAAGGATACTGGCAAAGGTTGCCCTCCAGGCAGCCGTTTCTGCCGCAGTCTGCTCATGTGCCAGCACAAGGAACATCCCCGAAGGAGAATATATCCTGAAAGAGAACAACATCCAGATAACCAATTCGAAGACCTACTCCCCTTCCGACCTCAATGCCTACCTGAAGCAGGCAGAAAATGACAATCTCATATTCGGCATCAAATCTCTGTTTGCAGAGCCCACACTGCTCAACGAAGACCTTATCGAGCCGTCATGCAGCGGAATGATCCGCCATCTCGAGTATCTGGGATACTATGGGTCGGAGATCGAGACGAATGTCGAGCGCGGCAGAAAGAAGGCAAAGGTCAACTACCTGGTGACACTGGGCAAGCAGTATCCGATAAAGGATGTGGAGTATGCAATTGCCGACACTGCCATCAGCAGGATTTTCAAGGAGGATTCCGTGAATTTCACAATCCGCAGGGGGCAGCCGCTCTCCGAAGAGAGCCTTGAGACAGAGACAGAGCGCCTTGCGGCACTCCTGCGCAGCAAGGGATACTACGGCTTCACCAAGAACTACTTCTTCAATTTTGCCGACACCACCGCAGTGCGCGACTCATCCATCCTTAAGATAGAGCTGCGCGACTACACCCGAAACGAGGCACCCACACAGGCAAAGCCGCACCGCAGGTTCACCATCCGCAACGTGGAGATAGAGACGCCTCCCGGCCTGAATGTGAGCCAGAAATTCCTTGATGGAATCAACCGCATCGAAAGCGGTATGACATACAGCGAAGAGCTTATCAACAACACCTACAGCCGGTTTGCCGGGATCCCCCTGTTCAATACCGTCAATGTAAACCTGCGTCCTGTAGACACCACAGGAGTTGACTGCAAGATTTCGCTCACTCCCGCAAAACTGCAGGCATACGAGGTGAACATGGAGGCCTCCACGAACTCTTCGGCACTGATAGGTATCTCACCCTCGCTTTCATACAAGCACCTTAACCTCTTCGGCGGTGGTGAAGTGCTCACACTGGGTTTCCGCGGTAACTTCCAGTTCAAGCTTAACGACCCGGCCCGCAGCAACGAGTTTGCAATATCGTCAGGAACCACATTCCCCAAGCTGCTGTTGCTGCCCAGAGAGATCAACAACCAGCCCAGCCTGCCTGCCACAGAAATCACGCTGGCCTACAATTACCAGGACCGTCCGGAATACAACCGCAACATCATCTCTTCTTCGTACGGTTATATCTGGAGTGCCTCTCCGAAGCTCAAGTACAACCTTAATGTACTGAGCCTGAATGTCATCAAGATATTCAACATCGACCCAGAATTCTACAGCAACCTGAACAGCAGCTACCTGCAGTACCAATATCAGAACCACTTCGACCTCGGTGCCAACGCCACGGTCTATTACACCAACGACCCGGCAGTGTCGCCGAAAGGCAACCATTTCTACATCAGGTGGGATGTTTCGGCCAGCGGCAACCTGCTCAACCTTGCTTCAGGCGCGCTTGACAAGAACAGTGCGGGAGAAAGCCTGATCTGGGGCATCCCCTACTCGCAGTATATCCGCAACCAGGTTACTATGGTAGAAACGCTCAGGTTCGGCCGCGACAACAAGGCAAGCCTTGCAGGACGCCTCCTTGCAGGTGTGGGATATGCCTACGGCAACTCTCACGCACTGCCTCTCGAGCAAATGTTCTATGCCGGCGGTGCAAGTTCGCTGCGAGGCTGGCAGTCACGCACCGCAGGTCCTGGCTGCGCACCTCTGGACAAGACTTTCGCCATCTACAACCAGACCGGCGACATGCACCTCGAGGCCAACCTGGAGCTCCGGTTCCCGCTGTTCTGGAAGCTCAAGGGCGCTCTCTTCACTGATATCGGAAACATCTGGAACCTGCCCGACAAAGAGATGGAGGCAGCCTCTCGCACATACGCGCTTTCGGTGTTCTCGTTTGACAATCTTGCCAAATCCACCGCAGTATCGTGGGGCACCGGCGCCCGTCTCGACTTCGACATGCTGCTTGTGCGCGTGGACATCGGCTTCAAGGGCTACGACCCTGCCGCACAGCACTGGCTCACCCCCGCCGAGTGGTTCTCAAGGAACGGCTTTGCGCTCCACCTCGGTATCGGATATCCGTTCTAGTCATTTATGTAGCTGCAGCATCCGGCCAGGGCAGTTCAAGACAATATAGACAGAGCATGAAAAGCAGTTATATCTTCAAGCAGATAACAATTCTGGCAGCAAAGCTGGGGCGCGCCCCGCTGGCTGTGATCACCGGTGGCAGCAGCGGCATGGGGCTGGAATATGCGCGGCTTCTGGCAGGCTGCGGCGCCGACCTCCTGCTTGTAAGCAACCAGCCGGAACAGCTTATCCAGGTCTCTTCCGACCTTGTTGAGGAGTTCGGCGTGAATGTCCACTCTTTGTTTCTGGACCTCAGTCTTGCCGGATCGGCCGACTCCCTGATGGACTGGCTTGACGCCCAAGGGCTGGAGCCCGACATCTTCATCAGCAATGCGGGGATGTTCTTCTTCCACGAACTTGACCGTGAAACGCTCGACGGCAAGGCGTCTGCCATGATGAACCTGCACATGAATTTTCCGGCACGGCTTATTACCCTCATGGGACTGCGTATGAAGGAGCGCGGCATCGGCTATATCCTGATTGTATCTTCAATGACGGCAAGGATACCGATGCCGGGGATCACTGTCTACTCTGCCACGAAGGCTTTCCTGCGGAGCTTCGGTTGTTCGTTCCACTATGAGATGAAAGAGTACGGCATTGGTGTGACCACTGTCTGCCCTGCCGCTGTTGCCACTCCGCTCTTCCGCATGAAGCCGTCTCTTATGAAGCTCGGCACTGCCACCGGTTTCATCCGTCCGCCGCAATGGCTTGTTCGCCGCGCCTTGAAGGGGATGTTCCGCCGCCGCATGCTGCTGCGCCCTGCCCCCATGAACTTCTGGCTCCCCGCCCTCATCGCCATTCTCCCCCATCGCCTTGTCTCAAAGATCTGGCGCCGTATCCGGTAGTATCATGACATGACTGCCTCATGTTGCCGCGCCTGTCCGAAGAATCGCATGATTTCCGGCTGCAACGAAGCCACGTTCATGGACTAGCAGTCAAAATCCAGGGAAAACGTTGCTAGTCCAAGCCCAAATATCGTTTTCATGCCCCAAAGCCGGTGACTAGCAACGAAAAAGGGCATTTTTGATGGTTAGTCCTGCGGCAGGTAGCCGCACCTGTGACGCGCTGGCAACTGTGCTGCGGAGCATCTTCGTTCGCTTGCGCTCACTCCGGCCTTCCCGCAGCATCTTTCGTTCTGCACCGCTCTACGGCGCAGAACTCATCTGCGGCGGTGTCTCCCGTTTAAACTTCACGGGTCGCGAGGGTGTTCAAGCAAGCATTCTATGCTTGCGGCCCGAGCAGCCGGGCTTTAGCCCGCCGGGCGATGTGCTCCGGCAGCGCACTGCCAGACGCTTATTTTCAGCGTGGTGGCATTGCCTGCGGCCATACCTTACGGCCTTCGCAGGGCTTGCCTGCGGCTTGCCCTGCAAGGCTGTTGATTCTGAGACAGGACGCACAGATAGCCCACCGCAGCGGCCGTAACCACAAAATCTAACTCCTGCCGAGAATAAGCCAGATTCTCGGCCTTATGAAATCGCACGGCCGAAAAAACGCAATATTCTCGGCCGAACGCATCATTCTGAAGCAGAATTCCGAATAATTGCAAGAATCTCGGCCGCGAGCCATCGTCTGTCCGAAGAATCGCATGATTTCCGGCCGCCACGAGACCACGTCCAGTGACTAGCAGTCAAAATCCCGGGAAAACGTTGCTAGTCCAAGCCCAAATACCGTTTTCATGCACCCAAGCCGCGGACTAGAAACGAATAAGGCCATTTGTGACAGTTAGTCCTACGGCAGGCAGGCAGCCGCGCCGCAAAAGTAGCGTCTGGCAGGCTGTTGCGTAAGCATATCGCTCCGGCGGGCTAAAGCCCTGCTGCTTGGGCCGAAAGCATAAGATGCTTGCTGTTAGCACCCTCGCGACCATGGCGTTCAAATGGAAGGGGACCACAGCAGATGAGTTCCGCAAAGCGGAGCGGTCCGAAAGCAGATGCCTGAGGGGGTAAGCTAGCGCTCGAACGAAGTGAGAAAAGCGCCCCCTCAGGCACTGTTTCGGACGCGGAGCCTGCAGAACGAAAGATGCTGCAGGAGGATGTTTGCAAGCGCTCGAACGAAGTGAGAAAAGCGCGTCCTCCTGCACTGTTTTGGACGCGGAGCCTGCAGAAGGAAAGATGCTGCGGGAAGGCCGGAGCGAACGCAGTGAGCGGAGATGCTTACGCAGCAACTGCCAGCGCAGCAGAGGCACGGCGCCATGCCAGTAGCGGAGCAAAACGGCGGATGTTACCGCCAGTCGTTAAGGTCCAGCACTCTGCGCGGGG
>JAGHVP010000019.1 GCA_018064305.1 Candidatus Equibacterium intestinale
GTTCAGCTTCAGACTTCTGCAAAGAGGTCTGGCACTCAAGCAGTTCCGTCAGAGTGCACATTCCTGCGCCATATGCCGAACGCTTCTGGGACAGCAGCAGCGAGGCAAGCTCCACGTCGTCTTCCTTCACTGAAATATCTTCCCACGCAGACTGCAGGTCCATCCATTCTTTGTTGGCCTTCAGCACCAGCTGGGCATCCAGATATTCCTTCTCATTCTGGCTCTTGCGCAGCTCATTGCTGCAGCGTTTCATCTTCTGGGAAGTCTTCAGCCAGTCCGTCAGAGGGATGGACACGGTAGCGTAGACGGCACCGTTAGCCCTCGGAGCCCCGATGATCTTTCCGTAGCCATAGGAAGCGCCTACACCCACCTGGGGCAATGACTCACCGAGAGCCATCTTCTTCTCCAGCTCTTTGGAACGCACATTCAGTTCCAGGAGCCTGGCCTCTCCGCTCTCTGCCGCCTTGGCTTCGGCATCCATATAATAGGCCTGAGGGTCCTGCAGGGAATCAAAGCCAGAAGTCAGGGAGATAGAGTCAAGTTCCAGGAACCTGTATTCTATCCCGGCCGCATTGAAAAGGTCCATCTTTGCCAGTTTCTCCCCCCTGAGCAGCTTCTGCATCTGCTGGTCGATTTCCTTTTTCTTGACAAGCACCTGCATGAGGTCTGCCTCCGAAGCGAGTCCGGCATCTTTTGCGGCAAGCACATCCTTGCGCACCGACTCCAGGAAAGACACGGCCTGGGCCAGGGCCTTCTTCTTCTCGGCCAATGATTCGGCCAGCCAATATTTCTCTTCTATCTTGTCAGCAGACTCGCGTTCCGCAAGCTTTCCCTTCAGTCTGGCAGCCTCGACTCCAAGTGCGGCAAGGGCATTGCCGTTCACTATGCGACCGCCGGCATAAAGCGGCTGGGCAGCACTTACCACAGCACCGAAACCGCTTCCCAGGAACGCCCACTGGGTATCTATGCCCCCGAGACCTGCGACGGTCTCAAGGTAGTACTTTGCATTGAAGGCCGCCTCGCTGCTTCCCAGCAAGTCCTCAAGGCCGATGTTTATCAATGGGTCGATAGCCTTGTAGCCATAGCCGGACAATGACAGTTTCGGAAGATAGTTGACAAAAGCCTCTTTTTTCATGGCCGTTGCAGACTCCACATCCAGAGCTGCATTCTTGACATATGGATCGCTGCCCTGCGCCGATTCCAGGCAGTCCTGGAGGGTAATGCAGCGGTTCTGCGCGGCGCACAGGCCTGAGACAGCAGCCAGGGCCAATATCAATATTCTATTCTTTGTCATATTTCTTGAAAATTTGCCAGTAGGAAACCGGCATGATCAAAACTATGAGGAAAATGGAAAGCAGAGTGCCGAAACATATCACCACGCCCATCGGCTGCCACAGCATGTCGCCGCCGATAACCATAGGCAATACGCCGAGCGCTGTGGTGCAGGATGTCAGGAAGATAGGCCTCATACGCCTTGCACCTGCCTTCATCGCAGCTTCCTTGACGCTCAATCCCTCCTTGAAATGCAGTTCTTCCGCATATTCGAAGAGTATTATGCCGTTGCGGACTATAATACCCACAAGGCTGATAAGTCCGAGGACGGCCGTAAGACCGAAGTCCAGACGGAACACCACGAGGCCGAGGGATGCGCCGAAGAGGCACAGAGAACTCATTATCAGGGTAAGGGAGGCCAGGGACGCTTTCTTGAAATGGAAAAGCAGGAATATGAACAATATGGACACAGCTGCAAGGAAGGTCCAGAGGATCTCCGGAGCCACCGTCGCATTGATCTTCGTAAGTCCGCCGTACTCCACTCCCGCCGAATCCGGCAGCTTTATGTTGTTGTTTATGTACCGCTTGATCTTCTTGACCGCGGAAGGCTGGCTCTGGGCATATTTCATATCGGCGAAGATGGTGACAGACTCCTCCCCCGCCCTCTTTTCCAGGGTGACTGCAGACCAGTCCGGGGTAACGGTGGCTACCTGGCGCAGCGGCACGCTGAGCCCCGGAACCATCGTAGAGACCATCGTATTGCCGATAGCGGAATAGTCCATGGAGTCAGTAACGCTTTCGCTGTACAGATTGACCGGAACAGGGGTATCACCGTCCCAAAGGGTCTCTATAGTCTGGCCGTTGAAGGTTCCGGACAACGAAAGCGAAAGGAGGGCTTTGTTGATTCCGAGCCTTGACGCCTCGTCCTCGTCGAGGTCTATGCGCACCGACGGCATGAAGTTGTCAGCAGTGCTGTGGACCCACTTGAGTTCGCTGTCCATCGAGCACATATACTTCTTAATGTCCTCTGCGGCGGCTAGCAGTTCGTTCCTGTCCTCGCCTTTCAGAGTAATGGCTACAGGGGCATCTACCGCCTGGTAATCAATCTGTTTGAAGCGGACAAGCGCATTAGGGAAGATATGTTCGTACTTGTTTTCATAGTCAAGCAGTATGGATTCCGTGTCTTTGCTGGACTTGGTATTGACTATCATCTGGGACACGTTCTTGCCCGGCAGGATAGGATTATATG
>JAGHVP010000175.1 GCA_018064305.1 Candidatus Equibacterium intestinale
GAAGATAGAAGGGCAGTATCCCATAGATACCAACCGCAGCGGGCAGATCCGCGACCTCCATATCCTCCAGGAGGCGCGCTGCCGGCTCGACAACGGCGACAACCTGGGTGTGGACCTGTGGTGGTACGGTTCCGAAAGGGGCATCCCCATGCTGAGTGTGGATTACCGCACAGGAGGCGGCTACTCCAATGTCCGCACCGAAAAGACGCTGCGCAGCGCCCTCAAGTGGAACCATACCGGAGAGTGGTGCAGCATGGCAGCCAATGCCGGCTTCCTGCATACAGACGGAGGTTATACCTTCGAAAGGGACAAGGGCAACGGCACCATGGTCAGGATGGTGGAAAGCACCAGCGAAGTAAACACCATCCACGGTAGTTTCAAGGGATACTTCTATCCTGCGCGCCATCTGGCAGTGTCTGCCCAGCTTGGTGCATATCAGCATTTTGTGGAGAGTTATGACGCCGATGCAATGACCCTTTCAAGGTTCGATGCGCCAATTGCCGGCACACCTTTCAAGGTGGGCTACCGTCAGGCGCGCTTCGAGCTTCTCTCCAGCGTTGCGGTGAAATGGGCGCCGGTGCAGCGCCTTGGGCTGAGCACAGTGCTGCGCGAAGAGCTTTACGGCAACAGCCTGATTCCTGTGATACCCGCTTTCTTTGCAGATTACCTGATAAGCAGGAAGGGGCGCGTGATGGCAAAGGTTTCGGCAAGCCGGAATTACCGGGTTCCCACACTCAACGACCTCTACTATATGCCTGGCGGCAATCCCGACCTGCTTCCCGAGCACGGCTTCACCTACGATGCCGGGCTGAGCTTCGCTGCAGGTCGTGACGGGCTCAAGGCAGACGGCGAGCTCACCTGGTTCGACTCCTACATAAAAGACTGGATCCTGTGGATTCCAACATTCAAGGGCTATTGGACCGCGATGAACGTGCAGCAGGTGCATTCCTACGGCATCGAGGCGCGCGGCTCTGCCGAGGCAGGGCTTGGTCCCGACACCTATCTCTCAGCCTCGGGCTCTTTTGCATGGACTCCCAGCATCAACCAGGGTGCCGCCGGTGAATGGGCTCCGGAAGCCATTGGCAGGCAGCTCGTATATGTGCCCGAGATATCTGCCTCGGCCACGGCGGCGCTGCGCTGCAGAGCCTGGACTTTCCGTTACAAATGGTGCCATTACAGCGAGCGCTTCACCACTTCAGACAACGATGTCAAGACCAGGATCGGCCGTGTGCTGCCTTACTATATGAACGACGTGATGATAGAGCGGCAGTTCGACACACGCTCTGCCCGGCTTGCCGCAAAACTGGCGGTGAACAACATCTTCAACGAAGAGTACGAGTCGGTGCTCCACCGCCCGATGCCACGCTGCAACTACGAACTGTTCCTTACTGTCACACCAAAATTCAACAAGAGATGAAAAGATTCGGATTGCTGATGGCTGCAGCAGTGCTTCTGTCTGCTGCAGTGTCTTGCAAAAGCTCGCAGAAGCCAGAGAAAGAGCTTTTTGTGAGAGATACTGCCTCTTATGCCGCAGGGCTGGATATCAGCGGAGGCGGAGATGTGGTGAAGGTGCAGGTGCGCGACCCGTGGGATACTCTGGTGGTGCGCAGGACATACTGGCTGGTGCGCCGTGAGGCGGCGTCTGATTCGCTCTGCAGCAGGCTCGGTGCCACAGGCGTTGTGGTAAAGGTGCCGGTAGAGCGTGCCGTGGTGTACACATCTGTGCATGCGGCTATGGCAGAGCAGCTGGGAGTGGTAGAGAAGGTGAGGGGAGTGTGCGAGAGCCAGTACATGACTTCACAGGTCATCAGACAGCGCATCGCAGACGGATTGATTTCTGATTACGGCTCGTCCACAACTCCGAATGTGGAAAAAATCATTGAAGACCGGACCGATGTGATAATAGCATCTCCATTTGAGAACAGCAGCTACGGCGCTGCCGAAAAGCTGGGCATCCCGATTGTGGAGGCGGCCGACTATATGGAGCGGCATCCTCTGGGACGCACCACCTGGGTGCGTTTTCTCGGGCTTCTTTTTGGAGTTGGTGACAGGGCAGAGGAGATGCTTGCCCAGGTGGTGTCTAACTACAACGGTCTTAAGGCCCTGGCGGCCTCTGTCCCGGTGCAGGAGCGCCCCACTGTGATGCTCGAGCGCAAATATGGCCAGGCATGGTTTGTCCCTTCGCAGAGCAGCTATATCGGCACTTTCCACAAAGATGCCGCTGCACGATACATCTTCAGCGATGTGGACGACACCGACAGCCGCCCTATGCAGTTCGAGGAGGTGCTGAAAAGGGCAGAAAATGCGCAGTTCTGGTTTCTGAAATACACAGCCGAACGGCCTATGACCTACGATGACCTGAAGCAGGAATATGCGCCCTACGCAAATTTCGCCCCTTTCAAGAACCGCCGGATATATGCCTGCAACACGCTGGAAAGCACCTATTACGACGACATTACGCTCCGCCCCGACAGAATCCTTGCCGACTTCATAAAGATCTATCACCCGTCGCTTCTTCCCGACCACCAGCCGGTGTACTATTTCCCTTTGTCAGAATAAGATACCAGCTCTGCCACTTTGCTGCCGAAGATACGTTCGAATACATCGGTGGCGGTGAGGCTGCCGCATGTGCCGGTGATGATGCGGCCGGACGTGCCGTCGGCAATCCACAGGCAGTCGCTGTAGCGGATGGCTGTGTCGAGGTCGTGGGTCGAGAGCAGTATGGTCTTGCCCTCTTCAGCCGCCAGGGTGTGCAGCATGTCCATGGTTTCGATGCGGCTGGTGATGTCCAGGAAGGCGGTGGGCTCGTCCAGGATTATTATGGGGCACTCCTGTGCGAAAGCCTTGGCAATGAAGGTTTTCTGACGCTCTCCGTCGCTGAGGTCGCTCAGATAGCAGCCCGCCTTGTCGGCAATGCCTACAGATTCCAGCGCATGGCGGATTACTTCGTGGTCGCTCTCTTTCAACCTGCCCAGGAAATCGGTGTGGGGGTGGCGGCCCAGCGACACCAGCTCATATACTGTAAGGCCGCCTGCCGAATTGCGGTCGGTGAGCACCAGCCCCATGAGGGTGGCAAGCTGCGCGCGGTTGTATTCTCCAAGCGCCCTGCCGTTTACTGTGATGCTTCCTGAAAGAGGCGCCTGCAGGCCGCAGAGAGTGCGGAGCAGGGTGGACTTGCCGGCACCGTTCAGCCCGAGCAGCGAAGTGAGCCTGCCTTCTTCCAACTCCAGCTCCAGACCGCTGAAAAGGGGTTCGCGATATCCGATGGACAAACTATGTGTGGAAATTGCTGCCATTTAGTTGAAATATTGGATATTGCGCCGGTTCATTATTACGTATATGATGACAGGCGCGCCTATCAGCGAAGTTACTGCATTCAGCGGAAGCGCAGCACCGGAGGGAGTGATGCATGTGATGAGGTTGCAGACCAGCGCCACAGCGGCACCGCAGAGGATTGTGGCGGGCACAAGCACACGGTGGTTGCTGCTTTTCAGCGTGAGGCGCGCGATGTGCGGCACAGCCAGACCTATGAATGAAATGGGGCCGCAGAAGGCTGTTACAGTGGCGGTTGCAATGCCGGTTACGGTAAGTATCGCAAACCTTGTGGCCTTCACGTTCAAGCCAAGGTTGGCTGCGTACGATTCGCCGGGAAGCAGCGCGTTAAGAGGCTTTACCATAAGCAGCGACGCCGCCAGCGCGGCCAGGGTGAAGCTGGCGAACCAGGGAAGCTTGTCGAGCGAGACACTTGCGAAATCGCCCATTCCCCACATCACATACTGATGCACTTTGTCGGCAGAAGCCCTGAAGTTCAGGATTGATATGATCGATGAGGCCAGATAACCCACCATGATGCCCACTATCAGCAGCATCACGTTGTTGCTTACCTTGCGCGAGAAAAGAATAATCACGAACAGCACCACGGCCGCACCTGCAAGTGCCGCCATTATTATTGAAAAGTAGCTTGACACGCCAAGATAAAGCATTGCCAGTGCCACGCCCAGGTTGGCTCCGTCGCTGATACCCAGTATGGACGGGCCGGCCAGCGGGTTGCGGAAAAGAGTCTGGAGCAGCAGACCGCTGATGGCAAGTGCAGCACCTCCAAGAAGTGCGGTGACAGCCTGTGGCAGACGGTTTTCAAGAATGATATGGCTCCAGATCTCCTGAGAGGCTCCTTTGCCCGCCAGAACAGAGAGGATCTCCCGGAAAGGAATCTTCACCGGACCCGCAACCAGGCTTGCTGCAAACAGCGCCACCACGCACACCGCCAGTATGATTATGGCACCTGTGCGCAACGGTCTGCCGCAAGTTTCAACTTTGCCTCTGTTCATACTGCAAAAATAGCAAACTTTACTATATTTGTAGCTTTAATGCCTTTTTGAATCAGCAAATTAGACAATGCACATAGACAAAAAGAAACGCTTTGACACACAGAGCCCTCCGACACGGCAGAAAAAGTTTCTGCAGATAGTTGCCCGCCCCATCAGCAAGATTGAGATGCACAAACACCATTCGCAGGTGGTTTACGATGGGGTTGAGGGACTCAAACCGCCTTATCTGCTGCTCTGCAACCACAACGCATTCTTCGATTTCTGTGTGGCAGTGGATACTGTGGCTCCGGCACGTGCAAA
>JAGHVP010000005.1 GCA_018064305.1 Candidatus Equibacterium intestinale
TGCCTGCAACGAAGCATCAAAGGTCCCCTACGGCCAGACCGTGAACCTTGACGAGGCCGTTGTGATGGACAAGATACGCGGCGGATGGTTCGGCCAGACCATAGGATGCACCTACGGCGGTCCCACCGAGTTCAAATACAAGGGTTCCATCATAAACGATGAGATTCCCATCCCCTGGTACGACGACTATATCTACGACACTTTCATCGAAGACCCCGGTCTGTATGATGACGTATATATGGATCTCACGTTCCTCGAGGTGATGGCTGCAAACGGCATCGATGCAGATGTGAACCTCTATGCCGAGTCATTCGCGAATGCCGACTACAAGCTCTGGCATGCAAACCAGGCGGCACGCTACAACATCCTCAAGGGAATCATGCCTCCAGAGTCAGGTCATTGGAAGAACAACCCACACGCCGACGACATCGACTTCCAGATCGAGGCCGATTTCATAGGAATGATCACACCCGGTATGCCCGACCTGGCAAGCAGCATTGCAGACCGCATCGGCCATATAATGAACTATGGTGACGGCTGGTACGGCGGTGTATTCACTGCAGCCATGTACTCACTTGCCTTCGTCTGCAACGACATCCCCACAGTGGTTTCAGAGGCATTGAAGACCATCCCTGAAGGAACCAAGTTCCGCAGCTGTATCGAAGATGTTATCCGTCTCCATGCCGAATATCCCGACAACTGGAAACAGACCTGGTTCGAGGTGCAGATGGCTCACAACAACGATGTGGGCTGCCCCGAAGGTGTCTGGAACTGCTTCAACATAGATGCTGTAATCAATGCTGCGCATGTGGTGATGGGACTCCTCTACGGTGAAGGTGACTTCGAACGGACAATGGACATAGCCACCCGCTGCGGCGACGATTCCGACTGCAACCCTGCATCCGCCGCAGGCATCCTGGGCGTGATGTACGGATACAGCGCCATCCCCGACAAATGGAAACCAGGTGTTGAGAAGATCGTAGACCTTCCCTTCCCCTACACGTCTCTCAGCCTCAATTCGCTCTGCAGCAAGAATGTGGAGCTCATCAAGGAAGCTCTGGCAAAGGGCGGCGGATCTTATGCAGACGGTGTATTCACATGCCCTGTGCAGGAGCCTCATGCCGTACGCTTCGAGCAGTCGTTCGAAGGGCTGGTGCCGGTTGCCAAGGTGGTACTCAAACGCGAGTTTACTGATGAAACCACTCTTGAATTCGACGGCAACTCCATTGTTGTGGAGGGCAGCGTACTGCAGACAGGTCATTCCGACCTTGACTACCGCGCACAGATGGCCGCATATCTTGACGGTGAGCTGGTTGAGAGGTTCGAGATGCCGCTTGACTATATCAAACGTAAGTATGAAATGTTTTCAAGGTACTGCTTCGAAAGCGGGCACCACACTCTGCGCCTCGTACTTGAAAACCCTCACCCCGACTTCGCCGTAAAGGCTCAGGAAATGGTAATATATGACAATGAATAAGATGAGAAACGTATTGAACCTTGCCGCACTGATAACTGCTGTGCTGGTGTTCTGCTCATGCTGCAAACCTAAGGAGAGAGAACTGCCTCCGGTAAATCCTGCAGATTTCGACCGCTACACAAAGGACATGACATTCCACAGCTCTATCCTGCGCGAGACTGTCTGCTACTCCGTGCTCCTGCCTGCTGATTATACCCAGGACACCACCAAACGATATCCTGTTGTGTATATGCTTCACGGATACGGCGACAACAACAACTCATGGAACGGCAACTATCTTCATGCCAACGACAAGATACAGTCGCTTGAGAGCAAAGGGATGGGCGATATGATATATGTATTCCCAAGAGGCTTCAACAGCTATTACTGCAACACCTACGACGGCAAATACCGCTATATGGATATGTTTGTCGAAGAGCTTGTACCCTATATCGACAAGTCGCTCCGCACTATCCCCGACCGCAACCACCGCAGCATCACAGGCTATTCTATGGGTGGCTTCGGCGCGATGGTCCTTGCCGAGAAGCATCCTGAAGTATTTCTGTGCAGCGCGCCGCTCAGCATGTCTTTCCGCACCGACAAACAGTATATGTCGGAATCGATGAACGGATGGAACGGCCAGTGGGGAAGCATATTCGGCGGCATCGGAGAGGCCGGTGAAGGACGTCTCACCCCCTACTACCGCGAGCACTGCCCCTATTATCAGTTCACCCCCGCGAATGCCGCAACACTTTCCCAGGTCAAATGGTATTTCACATGCGGCGATGACGAAGAGCAGCTGCTGATTGCCAATGACTCCCTGCACGTGCAGCTCTGCCAGATGGATTTCGCCCACGAATTCCGCGTGGCCGACGGTGCCCACACTTCAACCTACTGGATGGAAGCACTCAACGAGGTTCTGCCTATGTTCTGGTATTACATGAACGGTGGAAACAGATGGGCAGGTATAAATATGAATGTTCCGTCGGTTCCTGAAGTGACGTTCGCAGAAGATGGCACTCTGGCGTCTGAAGTATTCAAAAATGACGGCAAAGGCACGGCTGTGTATTTTGTTTTCGACCATGCCGATGCAGAGGTGGTGCGCGAAGCAATGGCACTGATTTACAAGAAGAGCAGCAGCTTCGGATATATCTACCTTCCCTGCGACCTTTCGGTACGGAGCTTCGCCGAGTGGCGTGAGTACTGGGCCGGGCAGTATGACTGCGCCAATTTCCAGGCCGCAGCATTCGGTGATGCGGCACTTGATGTCTGGAGCCACAGCACAGGCATCCGCAAGTTCTACCTTGTAGATCCGCTTCTTGGAGAAGATATCATCGCAGATTCAGAAAAACAATATATATTTGTAGGAAGTGACGAGGCAGAGCACTGCGCCGACATGGCAGCACTCTACCGTTCATGCAAGGCAAATGAGGCAAAATATGAATACCGCGTGATAAATGCCACAGGCAACCGTCACGACGACATATTAAGAAGTATAGAAACAATCAAACAACATTTTATTTACTAACCAACCAATTCAAACAAAGAAATGAAAAAGTATTTATTGATGGCAGCTGCTGTCCTTGCAGCATTCAGCTTCACTGCTTGCCAGGAAAAAGACGGTCCCGAAAAAGGTAAGGACGAAGAAACTTTCAAGAAAATCGCCCGCATCACCAAAATGGGTGACTATGTATTCACTTACAATGCAGACGGTACTGTAGCAAGCGTTGTAGAAACTTGGGGTGACGGTCCCGCTGACTGCTATGCACTCAACTTCGTTTACAACGGAACTTCTCTCAAGATTAACGATTCTGAGGCTACTGTATATGAGGTAACCCTCAACGACAAAGGTCTTGCAACTTCTGTTAAGAACTGCTCAGAGAACGTTACTTACACTTATCAGTACGACAAGGCAGGTTTCTGCATCGACTGCAAGAAAGACGGTGCTGACCAGTGCCAGCAGTCTATCAACGACAACTGCGTTGATTACTGGACAAGAGCAAAAAAGAACGAGGACGGCACTTTCGACCACTGGCGTCACAAAGACCACACTTACAACACAGCTAAGGCTAACCTCGGCGGTGTTCACACAGAGTGGGCAGAGGACTTCGGTCAGAAGAGATGGTTCTATGAGACAGGTCTTCTCGGAAGAGCATCTGAGTATGTATGCGCAACTGCAAAGTGGGACGACGCTGAGAAGTTTGCAAAATACGAGTATGAGTACGATGCTAACGGCCTCATCACAAAGGAGACCAAGAACTACGGTACTGAAGGCGCTATGGACTTCGACGACGAGAAGACATTCGAGTGGGAACTCCTCAAATAATTTCAAGTCCGTTAAGGACACAACAAAAAGAGGTCGACTAATAAGGGTCGGCCTCTCTTTTTTTGATGCGCGGAGCTCCGCAGCGGCAGCAGCTTGCCTCTGAGAGGACTCCGCTCTCTTCGTTCGCTCCGGCCCCTCCCATC
>JAGHVP010000047.1 GCA_018064305.1 Candidatus Equibacterium intestinale
TCGATGTACGGTGACACCCCGCTGGGTATGGCACGCGCCGTGATGGAGTGGCTGCAGGTATGCGTTGACGAGGATTTCACCAATGTCACTGTGTCGCTGAAGGCCAGCAACCCGCGGGTGATGATTGATGCCTACAGGCTGCTCTATAAGACTATGCAGGAAGAGCTTGGCATGATTTTTCCTCTGCATCTCGGAGTCACCGAGGCTGGCGGAGGAGTCACGGGCCGCATAAAGTCCGCTGTCGGAATCGGCACGCTGCTCAGGAAGGGCATCGGAGACACAATCAGAGTATCCCTCACAGAGCGCCCCGAAAATGAAATCCCGGTGGCACAGCTGCTTGCCTCGCTTGCTACATCAGAAAATGCTTACGATAATCATCATAACCTTGATCTTGAGGCTGTTTCGCAGGAAGAGTTCCTAGTTAAGGCCTCCTGGATATTCGGTCCTGACCTTATGGACCGGAAGATTGATGATTTCGAACTGTCTGCAACTGTTGCAGGGCACAAACTCTCAGATGAAGAAATCTCTTCCTTCAAGGATGACCTCATGCAGGCATGCCGCCGCAGGTTCACTAAACCAGAATACATAGCATGCCCCGGCTGCGGCCGCACCTTGTACAATCTTGAGAAACTGCTGAAGGACGTGATGGATGCCACCTCGGAATTTGCAGGGGTGAAGATTGCCGTGATGGGCTGCATCGTGAACGGTCCGGGCGAGATGGCCGATGCCGACTACGGTTATGTAGGTGAAGGCGGCGGCAAGGTCACACTCTACCGGGGCCGGGAAGTATATGCCCGCGGCATAGACCAGGCCGAAGGCGTGGCACGGCTGGTAGAACTCATCAGAAGCGACAGGAACTGACCCTTTCTATTTCTGTACAGCGGCAGAATCTGCTGCTGCATCTCTTGCAACCGGTGCGGGTGCATTGGGGTCGAACGTCTCGGGCCTTCCTGCTGCGCCGAAGCCTGTCATCCCACCACGGAGTCTTTCGCGGAAGATAGAGCTGCGGGCATGGAGCTCGCCAAGCGGCTGGTTCTGGGTGAGTACATCATGTACATCATACGAAACGGACTCGTCTATGACGGCTGCAGCCTCGCTGCGGATGTCGCGTGAGGACGCACCTATCTTGAGTATGTATGCACCGGCATCTACATTCCAGGAAGCAGAACTTTCGTTGAAGCTTGCAAGATGGTTGAAAGGAATGTCTATTGTAAGCCAGACAGTTTCACCGGGCTGGAGAAGTGCTGTCTTTGCAAATGCACGCAGTTCCTGTGCAGGCTTGTCAAGCGATCCGTCGGGAGCCACTGCATATACCTGGACCACCTCCCTGCCGGCTGTCTTTCCGGTATTGGTGATGTCAATCACCACTCTGAGGGAATTCTTGCGGACAATGACATCTGCCTCACCATAGCTGAAATCTGTATAGCTCAGGCCGTATCCGAAAGGATATGAAACTTCTTTGTTGAATGAGTCGTAGAAACGGTATCCCACAAAAATACCTTCCTGATAGAGGAAATAGTCGCTGTTGCGGGTGCCGCGCGACTCTACCTGCTCTTTGGTAGGCATCTTGAAATTGCTTGAACGGGTGCGGCGGGGAATTCTGACAGAAGCTGTATCAGCACTCTTCCCATCTGCCTTTACGTTGCTGCCGGCGGTGTGGTCAGCCCTCGGAGTGCCGGACAACATACCTTTCGGTGCATTGGGATTCATGCCTGGCATCATACCACCCGGGAAGCCTGGTTTCATACCGGGAACCATACCTGGCATCATTCCGGGCATCATACCTGGGAATCCGAAACCGGGCTGCACAGCAGGCTGGTTTTTCTTCACCTGAGGCTGTGAAGGGAAATTGCGTGCCGAAGGGACATCAGAATATGCCACCGGCATTGTCTGAGCCAGACGTGCCGAAGGATTCACTACGCCCGTCACGATATCGGCAAGTGCACCGGCTGTGCCGCTGCCTGTCTTCTGTGCAAAGAGG
Source organism: Candidatus Equibacterium intestinale (assembly GCA_018064305.1). Lineage (GTDB taxonomy): Bacteria > Bacteroidota > Bacteroidia > Bacteroidales > UBA932 > Equibacterium > Equibacterium intestinale. The sequence continues at coordinate 1,982 of JAGHVP010000047.1, forward strand.
ATTGCATCCGGAAGCTCCTTCCATGAGGCTGTCTCCACCACAGCATCGACATTAAGCACCACCGCCACGAACTTATCTGAATTGTGGCATTCAGTGCAGGTCTGCTCTATCAGCTTCATCTCTTCGGCAGAAAGGTTGAAGTCATCCACAGCACGGTCGGCTATGCATCCTTCCCTGCTGATAATTACAAATGCCATGTCGGCACTGTCAACCGCACTTACTATGTTGAAACCCATTCCGGCAAGTTCTCCACCGAATGCGGGCAGCAGTGCGGTTGAATCGGTAACCTCGAACAGAGCCACATTCTCTACCAGTGAATCTGTGACAGGCAGGGCCTCGTATCTGTTTTCAAGCAGGACTATGCTTTCTGCCGCAGCGCGGCGCGCAAGTGCTGCAGCATCCTCAGGTTTCGGTGCAGATTCGAAAAGTGTGATTCCACTTCTTGCGGCGGCAAAAGAGAGCAGCCTCTCCACATTGCGGTCAAGTACCTCCACGCTGATTGAATCTGCAGCTATGGCAGCCAGCAGCGTATCGGCGCGTGCAGCACTTCCGGCAGCAATGAAGTCACATCCGGCAGAAACCATGTCTGATGTGGCAATACATTGTGTATTAGTAGTTGTAACAAATCCGTCGAAGCCCCATTCGTCACGGAGCACAGCGGTGAGCAGATCATTGCTGGCAGCAGCCCAGGTACCATTGACACGGTTTGATGAAGCACCTACAGCAACGGGGTCACTTCCCTCGAGGGCGACTTCGAAGCCTCTCAGATATATCTCTCTCAAAGCGCGTGGAGATGCCACGACATCATACCTGTCGGCATTGGTGGTCTGGCATGCAGCAGCAAAGCCCTGAGGAGCCGCCCATACTCCGGTGCTCTGGACACCATTTACAAAAGCAGCTGCAGCAAGCCCCACTACAAGCGGGTCTTCTGAAAAACAGCTGGATGAACAGCCTGCCAGAGGATTGCGCAACACGCTCATTTCCGGCGCGAGTAACACAGTGGTTCCGTCTTGTTCCGCCACTGGTGATGCGATTGCTGAAGCCACCTCCTCAATAAGGGAAAGGTTCCAGCTGGAGGCCAGGGCTGCATTTGCGGGAAACGAAACACTGTCGGGTGTGCAGCACTCTCCTGGAGCCACAAAGCGGACGGAAGGTATGCCGAGACGGTCATTCGCAACAATAGAATATCCTATCTCAGACGGCAGAGGCTGCGCGGCTGCAAGTGAGTCTGCAGGGTCGTATCCACCCAGCACCAGAGCCACCTTTTCCTCTGTGGTCATGGTTTTCACCACATTTGATATGTTGTTAGGATTCAGCTTTGGATTTCTGCCGCATGAAGTGAGGCAGAGAGCCTGAATCAAGGCAAGTGCAAGCACTTTTGCCACAAAACTGTATTTGTTCATTTCGAGTTGGATTGTTCGGGCATCAAAGTTAGCATATTTTGTTTATCTTCGCACCTATTAATAAGCGTATGAAAAAGACTCTTCTATCCATCCTGACAGTCCTGTTGATGACGCTTGCCCCAGCACCCGCCGGGGCCGTTGTCAAAGAAAAGAACATTGATCTGACAGTCAAGCGTTTACATGAAGACCTGAACGAATACAAAGAGAATCTGGACTTCAACATTTCTCAGTACGAGAAACAGCGCACCGACCACTGGGCGCACCTGAACAAATGCATGCACGAGTGCCAGGAATACACCATTGTGCTCTACACCCAGCAGGAAAACCGCCTGTTCGGTCTGAGCCAGGCCTGCCAGAACCTTGAAGACCTGATGGAGGGGTTCAAGAAAGACCAGACACCGTTCGAAAAGTGGAAAGGCAATTTCGGCTCTGAGATAGAGCGTTACGAACGTCTCGAGCAGCTTCTTGAGCGCATCAGCACCCGCAGCCTCACCACGCAGGGAGAAGAGGCGCGCAAAGAGTGCATCACCATCTGCAGTGAAATCAAAGAGCGCCTTACCGAGCTTCAGAAAGAGATATATGCCAACGACGAGATGTATGAAGCATCGAACGCCAGGATCTCGGAGATGGCCGAATACAACACCGCAAGGTTCGAAGAGATACGCCACCGCGTGTTCATGAGCGGCAGCGACTCCTTCCTTTCTATATTGGGCAACCTCAAGGAGAATTTCTCGAACCTCAGAAACGACCTTCTCGAGCGCCGGACACAGGGTGCCCCCAGCAAGTCCGCGATAAGAGAGAATGTCACAGTCGTGTGGACCATTATCATAGCTGCGCTGCTTTCCGTAGCCATTGCATTCATCCTGGCCAGGATCCTGCCGGGCAAAGTACGCAATGCAGAGAAGTTCGCAGGCAAGAGAGGATTCATCATCGCAAGCCTTGCAGTAACACTATTCATAGTGCTGATGTTCCTCTGCTGCGAGATTTTCCTGCAGGGCTTCTACATCCTCCCTTCAGTAAAGCTTCTTCTCGAATTCCTGGTCATTGCAGACATCTTCCTTGTAAGTGTCACAATCCGTGCGCATGTGGGTGATGTCTCACACGCATTCGGCCTTTATACACCCATCATTTTCATGGCATTCTGCTTCATCACCGAGAGGCTCTCGCTTGTCAGCAACAATGTTGTGAACATGACAATCCCGCTGGTGCTGCTGGCAGCCGCAATATGGCAGCTGGTAGTGCTTTCCCGTCACGGCAAATGGCGCGACCGCCTCTCTGCCGTGCTGCTCTGGGCCACCTTCATCATAACTGCGGTTCTTTGCATAGTATCCTGGTGCGGATATACTTTCCTCGCACTGATGCTCATGATGTACTGGATCCTGCAGGTCACCTGCCTTCAGGCCGTGACATGCATCGTATATCTGCTCAAGCTTGACGACAAGCAGGCCAGGAAGATGCACAAGGTGCGCACTGAATGGATCAACCCCATCATGGAGAAGCTTGTGATTCCCATCATGTGCATCGCCACATTCGCCATAAGCCTCCGCTGGGCCGCCAACATGTTCAGCATGAGCAGCTGGGCTGAAGGAATCCTGAGCAACAACTTTGTAGCAGTAGAAGACGGTTTCACCGCCTCGCTCGGCAACATATTGATAATAATCGGCCTTGCGTTCGCATTCAGCTGGTTCATCTCTCTCATAACACACCTTCTCAAGGCCATCTATAAAGAAAACTACACCACAGGGCCCGTGCCCCTGTATGTGACTCTGGGCGGAATATTCCTGTGGTTCCTCTACGCAGTTATCGCAACCAAGATACTGAACATCGACAGCAAGGGACTCATTGCGGCCATCGGCGGTATGGGCGTCGGTCTCGGATTCGCGCTCAAGGACACTATCAACGACCTTTTCTGCGGAATCTCGCTCCTTATGGGCCGTGTGCACCTTCACGACTACATCGAGTGTGACGGCATCCGCGGAAAGATTACAGAAATCGGTATCCGCAGCACAACAGTCGAGACTCTGGACGGAAGCGTGATCTCTTTCCTCAACAGCCAGCTGTTTGCAAAGAACTTCAAGAACCTTACGAAGAACCACCAGTACGAAGCCTGCACCATCGATGTGGGCGTGGCATACGGCACCGACATAGAGAAGGCCCGCGGGACTGTGCTCAAGGCGATTGAGCCCATGAAAGAATGGTTCGCAAAAGGCAAAGATCCCGTTGTTGTGGTTTCAAACTTCGGTGACAGCAGTGTCGACCTCTCCATCAAAGTATGGATTGCCGCCAAGGACAAGGCCGGGCAGATGGCAGCCATCCGCGAAGCTGTATACACAGCATTCAACGAATCAGGCATCGAAATACCTTTCCCTCAGACAGAAGTAACAATAAAGAAACAATAGATATGGCAAAGAATCATTTCAAACCCGAAACTCTGTGTGTCAAGGCAGGCTGGGAGCCCAAGAAGGGCGATCCGCGCCAGATGCCCATCATCCAGAGCACCACATTCACATACGAGACATCAGAGCAGATGGCCGACCTTTTCGACCTCAAGGCCCCCGGATATTTCTACACAAGGCTGCAGAACCCCAGCAACGACCTCGTTGCCGAGAAGATATGCGCCCTTGAAGGAGGCGTGGCAGGAATGCTCACTTCTTCAGGTCAGGCCGCATCGTTCTTCTCAGTTTTCAACATCTGCGAGGCCGGCGACCATTTCGTAAGTGCAAGCACCATCTACGGCGGTACATTCAACCTGTTTGCCATCACATTCAAGAAGATGGGCATCGACTGCACATTCATCGACCCCGATGCCTCAGAGGAAGAGATTGCTGCTGCATTCCGCCCCAACACCAAGCTTCTTTTCGGCGAGACTGTCACAAATCCCGCCCTCAATGTGCTTGACATAGAGAAATTCGCCCGCATTGCGCACAGCCACGGAGTGCCTTTGATTGTAGACAACACCTTCCC
>JAGHVP010000194.1 GCA_018064305.1 Candidatus Equibacterium intestinale
CCGTATCTTGCCATACGCGCCGATACAGGCTTGCCTGTCTGGGGGTCGGTGCCTATCTCGCGCCTGTAGTGGACATATTCTCCGTCTTTCGTGACTTCCTCAATCTTTTTGTGGAAAGGTTTGTAGAAGGCGTCGATTGTCTGGTCCCAGACTTTCTCTCCGCGTGCTATCTCATCGAACTCCTCTTCGATGCTGGCGGTGAAGTTGTAATCCATGATGTCCTGGAAATGGTCGTTCAGGTAGTCTGTGACAAGTATTCCGATGTTGTCGGGCAGAAGTTTCTTCTTCTCCTTGCCGACCTTCTCCACCTCTGTCTTCGAGGTTATCACACCGTTCTTCAGAGTGAGGCAGGTGCAGTTGCGTACGGTTCCCTCGACATCTCCCTTGATGACATAACCACGCTTGATGATGGTGGTGATGGTGGGTGCGTAGGTGGAAGGACGGCCGATTCCCAGCTCCTCGAGCTTCTTCACCAGAGTGCCTTCACTGTAGCGCTGCGGACCGGTTGTGAGCCTTTCCTTCGACACAATGTCGATGTTCTGCATTTCGCGGCCTGGCTCGAGGTTGGGAAGAGTTGCTTCGATCTCTTCGTCCTTGTCGTCGTCGCGGCCTTCGATATATACCTTGCGGAATCCGTCGAAGAGCACCTTGTCGGGTTCGATGATGAACTGTTCCTCTATCTTGTCGCCTGATACTGTGACGATTGTCTTCTCTATCCTGGCATCTGCCATCTGGCTTGCAACAGTGCGCTTCCAGATCAGTTCGTACAGCTTCTTCTCTGCTGCAGTACCTTCGATCGTGGTGTTCTGGATGTATGTGGGACGGATTGCCTCGTGTGCTTCCTGTGCACCCTTTGACTTTGTCTGATACCTGCGCACCTTAGAGTATTCTGAACCGAAATTGTCGGTGATGAACTCTTTTGCGGTGTTGATTGCAAGTGAAGAGAGGTTCACCGAGTCGGTACGCATGTAGGTGATGAGGCCGCGCTCGTAGAGATTCTGCGCGATCTGCATCGTTTGGCTTACCGAGAATCCCATCCTGGCGGCTTCCTGCTGCAGCACTGATGTGGTGAAAGGAGCAGCGGGGCTCTTTGTGAGGGCCTTTTTCTCTATGTTGCTTACAGTGAATCTGCAACCTGTGCATTTCTTGAGGAATGCTTCGGCTTCTGCTGCAGTTGTGAATTTCTTGTTGAGGGTGCCGTGCAGATGGCTGCGGCAGCCTTTGGTGGTGAAAGTGCCGTCGGTGCGGAAATAAGGCTGGAAATTATAATCGGCAATCTCTCTTTCACGCTCCACGATCAGCCTGACTGCCACACTCTGTACGCGGCCTGCAGAGAGGCTGGGCTGCACTTTCTTCCAGAGGACCGGCGAGAGCTCGAATCCCACCAGACGGTCCAGTACGCGGCGTGCCTGCTGTGCGTTTACCAGGTTGTAGTCGATGTCGCGCGGGTTCTGGATGGCTTCCAGGATCGCGTTCTTGGTAATCTCGTGGAAGGCTATCCTCTTGGTGTTCTCGGCCTTGAGCCCGAGAGTGTCGAAAAGATGCCATGCAATGGCCTCTCCCTCACGGTCTTCATCGGATGCGAGCCATATCATCTGTGAATCCTTCGCCAGTTTCTTGAGCTCTGCAACAACCTTCTTCTTGTCGTCTGATATGACATAGTTGGGTCTGTACCCTCCTGCGATGTCGATGCCGTTGTTCTTGGCCAGGTCACGGATGTGACCGTAGCTCGACTTTACAACATATCCCTGTCCTAAAAATTTTTCGATAGTCTTGGCCTTTGCCGGAGACTCCACAATTACCAAATTCTCTCCCATTACCTATTATATTGAAAAGTTGGTCGCAAAGTAAAGGATTTATTTCTACATTTGCCAAAACTTTTGAAATGAAAGATAAAACTCGTGATTTAATTATCAAATGGTGGTGGATCATTCTGATTGCCCCGTTTGTCATCATATTCGTCTGCCTCGGATTTGTGGCTCTGTTCGCAAAGATTCCTTCGTTCGAGGAGCTTGAGAATCCCAACACCAACCTTGCCACATCCCTCATTTCAGAAGACGGAAAGGTACTTACCACATATCATATCGAAAACCGTACGTTCGTGACTTTCGAGGAGCTTCCCCAGTCACTCATCGATGCCGCCGTTGCAACAGAGGACGCCAGGTTCTACAAGCACTCCGGCATTGACATGCGCAGCCTCGCCCGCGTGGGTGTGAAGACCCTGCTCATGCGCAACAGCAGCCAGGGCGGCGGAAGTACCATCTCACAGCAGCTTGCAAAGACCCTTTTCCCCCGCGATACTGAATACGGCAGGTTCCCCGGAGCCAAATATCTCCACATGATAGGTATCAAGCTGAAGGAGTGGATCACGGCTGTCAAGCTTGAGAGGAACTACACCAAGGACGAGATAATGACGATGTACATGAATGCCGTCTTCTTCGGCAGCAATGCATACGGCATCAACACTGCGGCCCGCACATTCTTTGACAAGACTCCATCCGAACTTAGTGTGGAGGAGAGTGCATGCCTGGTGGGAATGGTGAACAAACCTACCAGATACAACCCGGTCATAAACCCCGAGAACTCGAAGAACCGCCGCAACCACGTCCTGTCTCAGATGCGCAAATACGGATATCTCTCCAGACATGAGTGTGACTCGCTGCAGCAGCTCGACATAGTGGTTTCATATCAGAACCAGGACCACAACTCTGGTCTCGCACCCTATTTCAGGGATATGCTCCGCCGCACTATGAGCGCGCAGAAGCCGAAGCGTTCCGACTACAAGGACGTGAGCGACTACCGTGTCGACTCGCTGGCCTGGGCCGACGACCCCATCTACGGATGGCTTACCAAGAACCCCAAGGCCGACGGCACCCCATACAACCTCGACAAGGACGGTCTCCGCATATACACCACAATAGACTCGCGCATGCAGAGATATGCCGAGCAGGCGGTGAAGGAGCATCTGGGCAAGGAACTGCAGCCGCTCTTCGACCGCGAGCTGCGCTACAAGCGCAACGCCCCCTTCGCAAATGACGTCAGCGAAGATGTCATCAAGACTATCATGAACAGGGGCCGCCGCTGGAGCGACCGCTATATGGGCATGAAGAAGGCCGGCGTGTCAGAGAAGGAGATTCTGAAGAGCTTCGACGAGCCGGTCGAGATGCGTGTGTTCTCGTGGAAAAAGCAGGGATATATCGATACTGTGATGACCCCCAATGACTCGATTCTGTATTACAAGTCGTTCCTGCGCGCTGCCTTCGTTGCCATAGAGCCCGGTTCTGGCAAGGTTAAGGCATACGTGGGAGGTCCGGAATACCGCTACTTCAAGTATGACAATGTCCGTCAGGGACGCAGGCAGGTGGGATCCACAATCAAGCCTTTCCTCTACACACTTGCGATGCAGGAGGGCTTCACTCCCTGCGACAAGGTGGTGAACCTCCCCACAACATTCGTGATAGGCAATACTGAATGGACTCCGCGAAGCACCGACAGCCCCAAGTACATAGGCACCACAGTCACCCTCAAGTGGGGGCTCACACATAGTTCCAACAACATCTCGGCATACCTGATGAAGCAGTTCGGTCCCGAGCAGCTGGTGGGCATGTGCCGCAAGTTCGGCATCACCGCCTACCTCGACCCCGTTCCGTCGCTGTGTGTGGGTTCGTGCGACATTTCAGTCTTCGAGATGGGTTCGGCATTCAACACATTCCCCTCGAAAGGTGTGTTTGTGAGCGCAAACTATGTCGACAGGATCGAAGACAGCCAGGGCAACCTCCTTGCCAGCTTCGCACCGCGCAAGCGTGAGGCGATAAGTGAAAATACCGCCTATCTGATGG
>JAGHVP010000193.1 GCA_018064305.1 Candidatus Equibacterium intestinale
GTCATATCCTGCAATTTCTTACAAATACCTTCATTGTACACTGTGGCGAAATCAAAGTTCCTGACCTCCCCATTGCTAAAGTTCAGAGCCAGGATATAATCTTTGACATACACCGCATTTGTAACTTTAAGAATCATATGATTACTTCAACGGATCAATTTTTACTATTGCTTCCTTGTTCTCCATCCGCTTCCAATTCTCCATCAACTCATTTTTATGAAGGTCCAGCCATTCATACACAAGATTCAAAGCTCTTCTGGGAAGAGAACCCGTAACCACGCCACCTTCAATAGTAATAGTTGCCTCATAATCCTGGTATTTCACGTGAAAATGGGGAGGATTGTGTTCGCTCATATACATATAAATGGCGATACCATAAAAATAGCTGACTTCAGGCATAACAATGAAGTTTTTGCAAATGTAATGAATTTTCTCGCAACTCGCACTGCCTTCAACACAATAGCGGAGAACTCCACCAATGAAACACATACGGAGCGATAGCGACACAGGGTGTTTGAGGGGCGAAGCCCTTCAATCAGACAAAGTGATAACTACAAAAAGAGCACCGCGCAAGCGATGCTCTTTTTGTAGCGGGGGGAGGACTCGAACCTCCGACCTCCGGGTTATGGGCCCGACGAGCTACCAACTGCTCTACCCCGCGGTGAATTGGACTGCAAAGGTAAGTCAAATTTTTTAAACTACCAAATTCAGATTTCAGGCGAGGGCCGAAGCGTATTTCTTGAGCACGTCCTTTATCTTGACGTTCTCGTATAGAATCTTGTAAACCGCCTCGATTATGGGCACTCTGATGCCGGCCTTGCAGGCTATCTCGTACATGTGCTTCGTGCCGTAGTATCCCTCGGCCACCATGTTCATCTGTGCCTGGGTCGAGACCACAGAATACCCGCGGCCTATCATTGAACCGAAGACTATGTTGCGGCTGAACTGCGAATAGCATGTCACAAGCAAGTCGCCCAGGTAGGCGCTGCGGCTGGGGATGCGGTTCGGGTCGGGCTCGATTGCATTTAGGAACTCCACCATTTCATTGTAGGCGCTGGTCACCAGCACTGCCTGGAAGTTGTCGCCCAGGCGGAATGAATTGCAGATGCCGCAGGCAATAGCGTAGACATTCTTCATACACGTGGCATATTCCACACCTATTACATCGGTGCCCTGTATCGTCTGGACATAGCGGCAGCTGAAGGCATTGCTGATTGTGGCGGCTGTGCGGGGATCCACGCTGCTGACGGTGAGGTAGGAGAGATGCTCCATTGACACTTCCTCTGCGTGGGTGGGACCGCTGAGCACTGCGATATGGTCTTCCGGAACACCCATCACCTTGTTGAAATATTGCGAGATGGTGTAGTTCTCTTCACCCACAAGGCCTTTTATGGCCGATACGGCGTATTTGCCTTCCATCGACTGGATGGGCTTGATCTGGTCGAGGAAATATGTGCTGGGAACGCAGAAGACAACCACGTCGCACATGCTCACAAGCTCGTTGATGTTGTCGGTAAGTATCAGGGCGTCGGTGTCAAGTGCGACAGCCTGCAGGTGCATGGGGTTGCGGTGATACTTTTCAATGTATTCTATATATTCATATTTGCGGACGTACCAGTAGACGACCGAATTAGTCTCTGTAAGTATCTTTACAAGTGCAGTGGCCCAGCTTCCGTTGCCCACCACACCATACTGAAGCTTCTTTCTCATTACAAATTGTAAGTTGTTTTACTTTTTCTGCAAAAATAGTCACAATTGGCGAAGAATCCAATCTGAAACGCCGATTTGTTGTCTTTGATTTTGAATTATGGGATTTTTGATTTATGTTTGCAGTTCACTACTTGATTATTAGCACATTATATGGCTTGAAAAACGTCATATAATGTGTGTCATTTTTATTGATTTTAAAATTGCGGTTTATTATTTAAACTTTTTGCATTGATAAATTTATCAATCTTAATATTAACTTAAAGAACAAACAGATGAAAAAATTCAGATTAATGGTTGCAGTTCTTCTGCTCGTCTGCTCTGCCAGCGTTGCATACGCTCAGAACATACTTGTGAAGGGAACTGTTACTGATGCCGCAACCGGCGAGGCGCTTGCTTTCGTCTCTGTCCAGGTAAAAGGCACAATGACAGGAACGACATCTGATCCGGATGGTAATTATTCCATCACCGTTCCGGAAAATGCAACACTGGTCTTCAGCTTCGTCGGTTACAAGACAGCTGACATACCTGTTGCTGGAAAGGGCAAGGTAGACTGCGCCCTGGAAGTAGATGCCGAGTATCTCGACGACGTTTTCGTTGTCGCTTACGGTACAGCGAAGAAGGAATCTTTCACAGGTTCTGCTTCTACTATCCGTTCGGAGCAACTTGAGAAACGCACGGTGGCCAACGTTACAAAGGCTATCGACGGTCTTGCTGCCGGTGTACAGACAACCTCCGGTTCAGGCCAGCCCGGTGCAGGCGTATCAGTCCAGATCCGTGGTATCGGCTCGCTCAATGCTTCTACATCGCCCCTTTATGTAGTGGACGGTATCCCTTATGACGGTGAGCTCAATGCCATCAACCCCAACGATATCGAAACCATGACAGTCATCAAGGATGCATCTGCAGGTGCCCTCTACGGCAGCCGCGGTGCGAACGGTGTTGTCATCATCACTACCAAGAAAGGTACTGAGAATACACTCGATGTCAATTTCAAGGCTCAGGTGGGTGTTGCATCACGTGCCATCCCCCGTTATAACACTCTCGACGCATATGGTTGGACAGAGGATCTCTACGGCCAGTACAGACGTGAATACATTGCTGAAGGATACGACAAGTACACCGCAGGTGTCGCTGCTGCAGATGATCTTAGCTATGCTGTATTCAAGAAAGGCGAGAAATATAGCCCTTTCACAGTTTCAGGCGACCAGCTTTTCGACCACGAGACAGGTAAGATAGTAAGTGACGCCAAACTTAAATGGAACGACGACTGGTTGGACGAGTGTACAGCAAAGGCTCCCGTACGCCAGGAATACCAGTTCGGTGTAAGCGGCGGCAACTCACGCAGCAAGTATATGTTCTCACTCAACTACCTCAACGAGGACGGTCTTGTGAAATTCACCAACTTCGAGCGTATTTCAGGACGTGCAAATGTCGATTCACAGATCAATGCATGGTTCAAGACTGGTTTCGACGTCAATTTTGCGCAGACTACCACCAATATGACATCAAGCGGAACCAGCTCTGATTCGAATACATATTTTTCAAATGTATTCTACACCTGCCAGCTGATGGGCCCTATCTTCCCTATGTATGTATATGATGCTGATGGCAAGCCTGTCTTTGATGAGAACGGCAACAAGCAGTATGACTGGGGTGAAGACAGACCTGAAGGCGCTTCTGCAGGCTGGAACCCCCTTGCAAACCTTAAGGAAGATATCAACAGCACAACGATGGACAACCTCAGCAGCCGTGCTTTCGTAGACCTCGGCGGTTTGAAGACAGGTGCCCTTGCAGGCCTCAAGTTCAGCGTGAACTTCGGTTTCGACTATGTTGCAGAGAAATACCGCAACTACTACAACCCTTATCATGGTGACGCAACAAGCGTAAAGGGTAGGTCTGCCATCGAAGACGGCCGCACATTGAGCTACACATTCAACCAGCTGCTCAGCTACAACCGTTCATTCGGCGACCACAATGTGGATTTCCTTGCAGGTCATGAGGCTTATTCATACAACTATCAGAACCTGTATGCACAGAAGGCCGGTTTCGGATTCGGCGGCCTCTACGAGCTTGCTCCCGCAACAACTCTCGAGGACGGTACTTCGTACACTCACAATTTCCGCATCGAGTCTTACCTCTCACGTCTGAACTATGATTACGCAGACAAATACTACTTCTCTGCTTCATACCGCCGTGACGGTTCTTCACGTTTCAACAAAGACTACCGTTGGGGCAACTTCTGGTCAGTAGGTGCAAGCTGGCGCATTTCCCAGGAAGACTTCATGAGCAATGTAGACTGGGTCAACAACCTTACCCTCAAGGCTTCTTACGGTGTGCAGGGTAACGATAACCTCGATTCATACTACGCATGGCAGGCATTCTACGACTATGGATATGCCAACGGAGCAAACCCCGGTGCAGTAGTAACCTCTCTTGAGACCAAAGACCTCACATGGGAGAAGAACGAGAACCTCAACATCGGTATCGAGTCACGCCTCTTCGGCAAGCTCTCTGCATCAGTCGAGTATTACAAGCGCTATACCCGCGACATGCTCATGGAATATCCCATGGCTGTGTCACTCGGATTCGCAGGCTACAACAAGAATATCGGCAACATGCAGAACCATGGTGTGGAAATCACTCTCTCAGGTGACATCATCAATACCAGCAACACACGTTGGACAATGACCTGGATGGGTTCTACAACTGCCAACAAGGTGCTCAATCTTGCAGAGAACAATGAAATCATCAAAGATAACTACATCATCCGTGAGGGTGAACCCGTCTATTCATTCTATCTTCCCGAGTCTGCCGGTGTAGACCCTGCAACAGGTGACAAGCTCTACTGGGTCTGGAACAAAGCGGACATGGATGGTGACAACTATGTAAAGAATGAGGCAGGTAATATCGTTGATGCAAAAGGCAATGAATGCAACGCCGAAGATGAGGAAGGCAATCCTGTTTACCGCTATATTTCAGCGAGTCAGGAGAAAGCCCTCGGTTGCAAGAGAATCTGCGGCAACCGTATCCCCGCCCTCTATGGCTCATGGAGCAACGAGTTCCAGTTCGGTAACTTCGACTGCAGCCTGATGACCACATACTCTATCGGTGGTCAGCTTTATGACGGTGTATACCGCAATCTGCTTTACTCTACATATTTCGGCCAGGCAGGTCATGTAGACCGCCAGAAGGCATGGCAGCAGCCCGGTGACATCACCGGTATCCCCCGCATCGACCGTGACGGCATCTATGACCTTAATCTCACCGACGATGAACTTACCAGTGCATCTTACTTCGCAATCAAGAATGTGACAGTTGGTTACACATTCCCCACCAAGATGCTCAAGGCTATCAACTTCAAGGCAATCCGCCTCTCTCTCACCGCCGACAACCTCTACGTCTTTGCAGCACGCAAGGGCCTTGACCCTCAGTACAACTTCACAGGCGGCACAGGTTATACATACACACCAAGCCGTACAGTTTCACTTGGAGTAGATCTTAAATTTTAATTAGCACACTATTATGAAAAAGATATTTGTTTTAACAGCTCTTCTCGCAGCGCTCGTACTGACAGGCTGTAACAAGGATTTCCTCGAGACTCAGCCCACCAACAAGGGTGCAAGCGAGCAGATTTTCGCAGATTCTGAAAGTGCGCTCACTGCCATCAACGGCCTCTATCGTCTGATGTACACGGGCGGATGGGGAGATGCTTGGGAACCTGAGAACGGCGGTCTGCCTGCATATATCGAAATTTTTGACCTTTATGCTGAAGACCATGTGATGGAACCGGGAAGTTCGGGCTGGTTCTATTATGACTATGCATACGACACATGGACAGACTATACACATGATCATGGCCACTCTTACAATATGTGGAATTTCTTCTATACTCTCATCTGCAACGCCAATTATGTCATTGCTCAGGAAGAGACACTGGAAGGTGATGAAGATATGAAGAATTATGTGATGGGTCAGGCATACGCCGTCCGTTCGATGTCATACTGGTGGCTTGCAAACGCGTTCTGCTTCAATGGCGGCGACGCTCAGGATGCAAGACGTACTTCAATGGCAGGTGTCCCGGTATATACAGAGCCCACAGTTGCAGGTTCTGCCGGCAAAGGCCGCGGCACTATCCAGGAGACTTACGACCAGATCAACAACGATATCGACAAGGCTATCAGCTACCTCGAGGCATACAAGGGCAAACAGCTCCACAAGAGCCATATCGACAAATATGTCGCATACGGCCTGAAGGCACGTGCAGCAATGACTCAGAGAGATTATACAGCAGCTCTTGCTGCAGCTGAAAAGGCCATGGAAGGAGCTTCTATAGTAGACTTCACTGCAGGCGCAAAAGCAATCAACGATGTTTCAGCCAATAATGTCCTCTGGGGCCTTGCAATACAGACCGACCAGGCAATCGGCAGCTGGGATATCATGGACCATATGGATGCAGACTGCAAGTCTACTTATTCTGACGCCCGCCATCTTATCGGCAACTGGCTCTACGACGAGATTCCTGCAGGCGACGGCCGTCTCACATGGTGGACAGCTCCTCTGCCTGAGGATGAGTGGGGCGTTGCCGGAACAGAGAACGGCAGCAAGGCATCATACGTACAGAAGAAGATTGTCTATATCAATGCTACTGCAATGACCGGTGACCACGTCCTTATGCGTGAGGAAGAGATGTACCTTACAGCAGCCGAAGCTGCCTGCCATCTCGGACAGTACACCAAGGCCCGCGACTATGTCGAGGCTGTAGGTGAGAAGCGCGTGGCTGGTTATGCCGACCGTCTTGCAAAGTATCCCGATTCAAAATCAATCACTCCCACAACTTCCGGTGTCATCTCCCTTATGGACGAAATCCTTCTCCAGCGCCGTATCGAGCTCTGGGGCGAGTACCCGAGAATGTTCGACCTTCAGAGACTTGACCTCGGTTTCAGACGTGACTGGCCCGAGTCTAACCACACTGAAGACCTTACAGCTTCAAAGTTCAACACAGAAGCTGGTTCACAGCAGTTCATTCTCCATCTTCCCGATTCAGAATTTGACGCTAATAAGGCTCTTGACAGAGAAACAGATCAGAACCCTGCATTCAAATAACAGATACTTATCATGAAAAAGATTATATATTTATTTGCAGCACTGGTGATGCTCGCAGCGGGCACATCTTGTGAAAGAGACCTCACCATCTTCGAGTATGAAGAAGGTATAGCAGGTGCTACATTCCCCTCAGATGTCCAGGTCTTCACTATGATTCCTGAAGACGGCAACAAGATCATGGTTGAAATGGTCCGTGGCAATTCAAAGGGTGACATATCAATTCCTGTGGAGATTACAGACTATACTGACGGCGTTTTCACACCCGAAAAGTCATCGTTTGATTTCAAGGATGGTGAAACTTCAGCATTCCTGACCTTCACATATCCTTCCCTTGAGGATTTCGGAGGTGAAACTTATTCGATTGACATTGAGGTTATAGATGAAAAGGCCCTCGAGCAGATTGCAATGACCGGCATCGAGGCTGTAACCGTAGAGGCTACACGTCAGCTGACAGAAGTCTCTCTCGGCGAAGGATTCTTCGATGACCCTGTACTTATGGAAGATGCATGGGATCAGGAAATCTGCACTACAGTGGAAGCTCCGGACCTCTTCTATCTCAAGAGCTGCTTCGAGAAGGGAGCCAACATCAACTTCAATGTAAAGAACGGTGTATTCTCGATTGAAGAGACAGTTGATACAGGATGTTTCTATGGCACCGGTTACGGTAACTTCGCAATCAGAGAAGCTAACATTGAGTATGATGCAGACAACAATTCACTGGTTCTGACAGGTATCCTCTGCCTGCCTGCAATCGATTATGACTTCTGCGAATACTTCGGAGAATTCACACTTCCCGAAGACTTCGATGTACATGAGTATTTCGGAATCTAACGGTATCTGTATATGAAAGAGAGGTCGACTAAAAAGGGTCGTCCTCTCTTTTTTGTTCCCGTGCAGCGAATGGAGATTGGCCGGCCGCAACGGCTGGACTAGCAGTCAAAATCTAGGGAAAACAGCCATTTTTGCAGGGACTAGCAACGAAAACGGGCCTTTTTGACAGCTAGTCCATAGGCAGACTGCCCGCCTTAGGGGCACAACAGCCCTGTAAAGCCTGCTGCAGCAGGTCCTGCCATGTACTCTCCAGCTGAATCTGTCACGAGTGCCAGAAATATGGCGAAAACTGTAAGTCGTGACAGGATATTGTGCATT
>JAGHVP010000269.1 GCA_018064305.1 Candidatus Equibacterium intestinale
GTTGGGTTCCGCGCACCCCTGCCAGAAGCATCTCCAGGGCACATCGCCAGCACCCAAGGCTCCAATTCGGCGGTTGGGTTCCGCGCATCCCCGCCAGAAGCCCTTCCATGGCGTCCAGCCGGCACCCAAGGCTCCAATTCGGCGATTCGGTTCCGCGCACACCCGCCAGAGGCGTCACCAGGGTGCATACCCGGCGCACAAGACTCCAATTCGGCGGTTGGGTTCCGCGCACCCCCGCCAGAAGCCCTCCCTGAGCGCCATGCCGGCACCCATGACCAGCAGTGCTGATACCGAGCCGGTCGCGGGCACATAGTCACAGCGCATCAGTGAAAAGAGAATTAACATGGTATCTGATTTTTTTAGTACTTTTGTACATATCGTTTGAACGAGATGAAAGACACTGGCAAAACAGGCATTGTAAGCTGGTTCGGGGCCGACAACTACGGTTCGAACATCCAGGCCGCCGCGCTGCAGAAGGCACTGAAGCGGCTGGGCTGCGATGCCGTCAACATCTCCATGGAGTTCTCACCCGAAAAGGCAGGCTCTTTTGCAAATGCCCTGTATCTGCTGGCCGGCAGGCTCAGGAAACGGGTCAATGGCTCTGTCTTCAGTGCACTGTCCGGCAGCATCCGCAAGGCAAACACCACCAGGTTTATCCAGCAGGAAACTGAATATCAGATAATTGACAGGCACAGCCAGTATCCCGCTTTTGCCAGCCGCTATACCGCCTTCATCACCGGAAGCGACCAGCTCTGGAACCCCGACTATATAAACTCTTTCACCACGCTCTGCTTCGCAGCCGGCAAGAAGCGCATTTCATATGCCACCAGCATAGGAACCGCCTCCATTCCGGAAGACAAGCTGCCGCTCTACGCCCCTATCGCAGAGTATGATGCGGTATCTGTCAGGGAGCATTCAGCAAAAGAGATGCTCGAGGCCGCGACAGGCCGCAATGACATCAGCGTGACTGCCGACCCAACAATCCTGCTGTCAAGGGAAGATTACCTTTCAATGGCTGAAAAGGCCGTGCTGCCCGAAGCCGTAAAGGGCCAGGGACCATTCGTGTTCTGCTATTTTGTGGGGCAGCGCCCTGAATACGCAGCCAGAGTGGCAGAGATTGCCGCAGGCAGGAATGTAGTGTGCGTGTCGGGAGATCTGAGCAGACCTGCAGACATCGGCGGGATCCGCTTCGAAGAAGCCGGCCCGTATGAATGGCTCTGGCTTATTGCACATACGGAATGTGTTGTCACAGACTCTTTCCACGCTGCAGTGCTGAGCCTGATAATGCACACCCCTTTCTGCGTCCTCAAACGTTTCAGCGACTCCGATGTCAAATCGCAGAATTCGCGTCTCACCAACCTTTTCGAATCAATTGGCGGCGGGCTGCAGTTCGGCACCCTGATATCAGAGCAGGGAGCATTCTGCAAGGCGCAGGAGTATTTCAGCACCCTTAAAGAATCCTCAATCAGATATTTGCAGGAATCCCTGAAAAATACGGATTAACAAGGCCGGGAAATGAAAGAGATTTGCGATAAGAAGAGATGCTCTGGTTGCGGCGCGTGCCGGCAGGTATGCGTGCAGGGTGCCATCACAATGAAGGAAGACCGCCTCGGCTGCCTCCACCCTGTCATTGACAGTGGCAGATGCACCGGCTGCGGGCTGTGCAGCAGCATCTGCCCTGTCAACAATCCGCCCGTATTT
This sequence comes from Candidatus Equibacterium intestinale, assembly GCA_018064305.1. Taxonomy (GTDB): domain Bacteria; phylum Bacteroidota; class Bacteroidia; order Bacteroidales; family UBA932; genus Equibacterium; species Equibacterium intestinale. Next base: position 1,702 of record JAGHVP010000269.1, read on the forward strand.
CAAGAGCCTCAGGAATGCTTCGCAGCGTGGGTTAACAACTTCGAAGAGAGAAAGGACTGCGCCTCGGGAGGTATCGCCACATCACTCACAAAGTTGTTTCTTGAAAATGGCGGCAGCGCATACGGAACACGTTACAGCGAAGGTTTCACTCCCGTCATAGACCGCATAACCACCTCTACCATAAATCTTTACAAAGGTTCCAAATATGTACAGAGCGTAACCGGCGATGCTTTTGTAAGGATAAAGGCCGAGCTTCAGGAAGGCCGTCAGGTGCTCTTTATCGGCACCCCCTGCCAGGTGGCCGGATTATACGGATTCCTGCACAAGCCCTATGACAACCTCACCACCTGCGACCTTGTCTGCCACGGAGTATGCCCCCCGGCATATCTGCATGGCGAGCTGGCAATCCAGAGGAAAAAGCACCTGCTGCTGGATATCAGTGATGTAAAGTTCAGGAGCCAGGAGCCGCAATACAACTACGCCCTTTCGCTCTGGGACGAGAAAGGCCGCCCAGTCTGGTGCCGGAATGAGAGCCGGCAGCCATATTTCAGGGGATTCCTTGCCAACACCACGCTCCGCGAAAGCTGCCATCACTGCCAGTATGCCACCCTCCGGCGCATTGCAGACATCTCGCTTGGCGATGATACTGCATTCGACAAATCTGCCATCGATCCGTCGGCAGGCAATGTAAACGTATCGTTGGTCCTGGTGAATACAGGCAAAGGCAGAGCGCTGATAGACAAGCTTGCAGAAGACACAGGCACCACTTTCGTGCAAAGGGATACCGTCACGGAAACTGCCGGTGTCCCATCGCTCACGGCACCTGCCCCACGCTCGTTCAGAAGCAGAGTGTTCCGGTTCCTCTATCCCCTGACCTCATACCGCATTGCCTCCCGCGCCGCCATCTGCCCGCAGATATGGTATAAAAAGCTGCACCATGCCGGCCACATCCTGCGCAAGAAGCTTCATATATGAAAACCGCAACAATCACATTCCACGCCGCACACAACTATGGCTCGATGCTGCAGGCATTCGCCCTGCAGCAGACGCTGACTGCGCTGGGGGTCGACAACGAGATCATCAATCTGCGGACCGACAGCCAGAAAGAGTTCTATCCACGGCCCGAACTGAATGCACACAACGCAATCGTAACCGGAACAGTCCGCAAGATGCAGCGCAGGTACGACCTGTTCGAACAGTTTCTGATAACCCGCCTCAAGCTGACCAAAGAGATTGCCGATCCAGACAACCTGGCTTCATTATCAAATGATTACGACCTGTTCATTGCAGGCAGCGACCAGATATGGAATCCTGAATGCCACGATTTCACCTTTGCCTACTACCTTCCTTTTGCCGGCAGGAAAATATCTTATGCCACAAGTTTCGGCCCGCACGGAAGTGCAGTAAAGGAGGAATCTGAGCGGATAATGCACGAGCTTCTGGAATATGATGCAGTCAGCGTGAGGGAACAGAGCTCGGCAGACATCGTCAGAGACCTTACCGGCATCGAGGCAGAGATTCTGCCCGACCCGGTAGCACTGCTTGATAAAGAGTACTGGGAGGAGCTTGCCGGCGCCGCCTCTGTCAGGAAAAAAGGATACATCTTCACCTACCATCCTTTTCCAAGGCACGTCTTCGTCGGTTTGAGCCGCAGAATCGGCAGAAAGCTGCATATGAACAATGTCACCTCCCTTGTAAGGCCCACTCTTTCAGGAGTTGTGAAGAATTCTGGTTTCCGCAAGGAGCTTGAATGCGGGCCGCTGGAATTTCTCAATCTGGTGCGCCATTCAAGCCTTGTGATAAGCGGGTCGTTCCATGCAGTGATGTTCGCCATAATTTTCGAGCGCCCATTCTTTGCCATAAATAACGGGCAGGACAACAGGATAAGCCACCTGCTGAAGGTTACCGGTCTTGAAGACCGCATGATAGACCAGGAGAATCTCAACATCAGGCTGGCCGGCTGGCAGAAGATTGATTTTTCAAAAGCCAGGAAGGAGCTGGAACGCATGAAGCGTGAAGGCATTGATTTTTTAAAACGGAACTGCACTCTCTGATATGGTAAAGCTTTGCGACAGGAATATCTGCACCGGATGCTCGGCATGTGCAAGCGCCTGCCATGGCGGTGCAATCTCCATGGTAGCAGACAGTGAAGGGTTCCTCTTCCCGTCTGTCAACGCAGATATATGCTCTGGCTGCGGACTCTGCGAAAAGGCATGCCCGCAGCTGGCTCAGGTTGAAAAGCACCCGGCCCCTGCAGTTTTTGCGGCATGGAACACAAATGATGCTGTCCGCTGCTCCAGCTCGTCCGGAGGGCTGTTCTACACCTTCGCCCGGCATATCATAGAGCAGAAAGGTGTGGTTTTCGGAGCTGTTCTTTCAGAAGACATACACAGCGTATCGCATACGTATGCCGTTGACATGGATGGAGTGAAGCCTATGATGGGCTCGAAATATGTGCAGAGCAGCATCGGCAGCTCTTACAGAGAGGTGAAAGAGTTTCTGAAGTCGGGCCGGAAGGTGCTTTTCACCGGCACACCGTGCCAGGTGGCCGGCCTGTATGGTTTCCTTGGCAAATGCAGTACAGACAATCTGTACACGGTGGATGTCATCTGTCATGGTGTCCCGTCAGCCGGACTGTTGAAGTTCTACCTGGGCGACAGCGCTGTGCAGAAAACAATCAGCAACGGCGGAATCCAGGCCGGAGCCGCATATTCCAGCCCTCTGGCATTCAGAAATCCCGCCGCATGGCCGGACAGTTTCACCGGCCCGATGAAAGACTATGTGTCTCTGTTTCTAAGCGGCCAGTTCATGCGCGAATCGTGCTTCAGCTGCAGCCACACCAGCATCCAGCGTATATCAGACATCACGATTGGCGATTTCTGGGGCATCGGAGAATGCCAGCCTTTCGATGGAGACACTTCAAAGGGGTGCTCGGTGGTCCTTGTCAATTCGGAGAAGGGAAGCCGGCTGCTGGATTCAGTGAAAGAGAACCTGTTCCTGCAGGAACGCACAGCAGGAGAAGCCATTGCGCGCAACGCCCAGCTGCACTCTCCCACTCAGCGGCATCCAAAGAGAGACAGTTCATACAATTACATACAGCATCACTCTCTCCTGAGTGCGATGCTTCATTTCGTAGATTACTCCTTCAGCAGGAAAATCAAAAGGCTTTATAAATCAGGAATCGGTGCGGCCTACCTGGTCACGGGGCGGACAGTGCGGCCGAGGAAGCGGAACCGGTAGAGGTAGCTCATAGAGAAGTTGCCGTTCTTGTCAAAGAAGAGGCCGCAGGCATATATCGGGCAGTCGGTGTCGACGCACGACTGGCCGTAGTAGCCGATCTCACCCACATCTACAAGGGAAGTGTAATAACGGTAACCGGCAGCCGGCAGGAATATGCTGTTGCCATTTATCCTGCTTGTGTATCTCCGGCCTTTTACACCGTTCACCTCGGTCTCTACATTATCGCAGTTGTTGATAAGCTCGTAGTAGTCTTCGATTGTGGGAGTGAACCATCCGTCGCCCCACTTCACTGTGGCCACGTCGTCGCCGGGGTCCAGGACCCTCTTGTTTGTAACCGGTCCCCACTGCGCGAGGCTGCAATACTTGGTCATGACCTGGCCCGTGCCGTCACTCCATCTGTACGACTTCCAGTCATATCCTTCAGACTTGCCTGACTTCCAATGCTGCTGGGGATTTTCCTGAGCGAAGCCGTCTTCATAATAAGGCTCGGTTTCGCCCCATGCAAAGTAGTCGCCGTATTCCTCAGGCCTTGTAGCTCCGATGTTCCATGACGCCCACTTTATGCTCAGACCAAGGTCCACAGCTTCGGCCGGAACCGTAGGAACAGGCTCGAACACTGCAACGGTGCAGGTGGCGCTGATTTCCCCTGAAGTAGCTGTTACTGTGGCAGTACCGGCTTTCTTTGCCGTGAACACACCATCTGAGACAGAACCCACACTTTCGTCTGACGAGCTCCATGTCACGGTGCGGTCGGTAGCATCCACAGGACTGACCGTGGCGGTAAGGACCACCTCCTCACCCGCTCTCAACGAAACCGATACAATGTCAAGGGCAACAGATTCCACACCCACATACAGAGGCAGAACCTCAACGGAGCACGATGCCTCAATACCGCCAGACTCTGCAGTAACTACCGCCTCGCCAGCCTTGACTGCATTCAAGACGCCGTCAACAACTGTCACAACAGACTGGTCGGAGCTGCGCCATCTCACAGACTTGTCGGCAGCATCGGCAGGCGCAACAGTTATTTCTATGGGAACACTTTCCCCGACCGTCATAGTGACCGACTGCATCCCCAGTCCGACTGAAGAAACTGCAATCCGCTGCGGCACTTTTTCCGTACATGCGCAGCACATCAGTACCAGCAAACAGCAAAACGATATGAATCCGTGTCTCTTATACATATATGTATTATTTTCCACAGTAATAATCAATCATCCTTTCAATTGCCCTCTGGCATACAGGGCAGAACCCCGGTGCAGTATTGTTGAGCATACGGCATTCATAATAAGGGCGGTAGCACCCGTATGTCATATATCCCGCGCCTTCGAAGACACCCACCCGTCCGATGTAGGCAGAATCGTTGGGCGTGGGGATGTCAAGCCCTTCCTCAACCATGTCCTCCCATTTCGAAGAGAAATCCACAAGTGTGGTGATGTTGGGCTCCCACGGTTCCACACCTTCGGGATAATAATCTTCGTATGCCACCTCGCTGTCGTAATATTCATCGCCTAGGGCAGCGAAGCTGTGGCCGAACTCATGTATGAACACCTCGTTAGAGAGCTTGTGGCCGCTTGTACGCATGGCGTAAGAGTTATAGATTCCGCCACCACCGTATTTGGTGTCGTTGG
>JAGHVP010000230.1 GCA_018064305.1 Candidatus Equibacterium intestinale
ATCAGTGTATTACATAACACGTCGCGATTGCTGGCTGGCATATTTTATCACGCCCCTTGGTGCTTCGCGTTCATCTGCTGCAGGCTTCTCTTTGAACATCAAGGGTCGCGAGGGCGTTCAAAGCAAGCATGTTATGCTTGCGGCCCGAGCAGCAGGGCTTCAGCCCGCCGGGGCGATATGCTCCGGCCTATTCTGCCAGTCGCTCTAATATGTGCGGCACGCTATTTTACCAGATGGTGTTTTTCTGCGTTCGCCCGTATGGCCCAGAAACCGAATATCCCTATTATGAACCATGCAATACATATTCCCGCAAAAACTAAAACGAGACGCAGCAGTCTTTCAACATCAGGAAGTGTAAAACAAGTAGCGACAGCGGATAACAGAATGAGATTCAGGCCGTTGAACAAAGCGGATGTCTTGAGTCCGATCTTGCCGGCACTTTGTCCCTGCCTGGTATATAGGTACAATAGGGAGATGATTATGGAGGCCAGGACCGACAGCGCCAGAAGAATGTCGAATGCGGTGTGAGTGCCATCGGTGTTTGTACTATGTGACATCACTAATCCAGATACTATCATGCATATTACTGGAATCAGAATATATGTACAAATGTCAAGCTTTTTATGCCCGGCCTCGTCAGAGAGCCCTTTCACCAACTTCAACAACGCTATGAATGAGCAACAAATTACGAATGAAACTATGACGCTGCAGACAGTGTCTACCAAATTGACAGATGCTGACATGGCACGTGCCAATACCAATGCCACTGCCGCTGCAGTGGCCACTGCCACTGATATGATGATTATGAATAATACTTTGTTTTTCATGTAATTGTGTTGTTACGGAATTAAGTCAGCTCCCTTCTGCATTTCACATGGATTAAAGTTACAAATAATAACTGATATCACCCAGAACAAGTTAAGAAATCGCTTTGTCGTAAGTGCTGCTTCTATGGGCTCGCAAGGTGTTTTTCAGTGTCTTCCTTGTTTTGGATTATATCGCGTAATGGGCTTGTAATCAATAATTAGATCGCTACGCAATTAATGTTTTTGTTACGAGTCTCAATTTTCCGGCGGAATATACGACTCGTGACAGAGGTACCAAAATCCAGATGCAGTACAGGGTATCGCACTTACGAACGACACGAATCAAGAGCAGCGGCACAGTCTGGTGCGGTGATACTGTTCTGTTGCATTTCCAGTCCACGGGCACCTGCCCTATAGCACTATTCAGTGGCTATTAGTGTGGACTGAGGCCCTCCAGAGAGTGTCAGTCCACAGAGATCGCCTTTCCATGTGCACCAGTGGCATATTGCTGTGTACTGGTAAACATTTACGATGATCTGTTCAGCCCGCATTGATGCGGAAGTGCTCCAGCTGAGCTTTTGCGATATTTCCCGCAGTATGACGGTAGCGGGAATGATTCTGCGGTGTATCCGCATTTTTCCCCGCAGTCATGCGCCGGCAGAGAACTGACGCGGTGGAGGAGATGGCGGTAGCGTTAAGAACAAGCGGGGTGTTGCCGGGAAAAGACCTTGACTGGTCGACGACGTTACAGCCGATGCGGACGGCTGTAAAAGGAGGAGGTTTCAAGGTGCGGCATAAACCCAGCTTGTTCAGCGTTAAGCGGCGCCCTTATTCCGACATCCCTCCGACACGCAGCCAGCCGGTGCAGTATGTGCCGTACTTCCTGATACACGCCACCACGCCGCAGACCGAAGCCTTAACGGAGTGAACGTAGTCACTCACCAAACGGCTATGCTGCACTGGACAGCCTTGAGCTAAGACAATAAAAAAAAGACAACCATATAGGGTTGCCTTCTTCTATAACTCCATGTCAGATTGATTAGAATCTGTCTTCGCTTGAAACTGTGAGTTTCTTGCGGCCATGACGACGACGTGCAGCAAGCACGCGGCGGCCGTTGGGAGTTGACATGCGCTCGCGGAAACCATGTTTGTTGCGGCGTTTGCGCTCTGAAGGTTGAAATGTACGTTTCATATTGATAATTTTATATTACTTCAAGATTTTTGGGACTGCAAAAGTATATTATCTCTTTGAAATAACCAAATTTATCTGGTAATCGTGACAACTTTTTTTTCGTCAAACCAACTATCTGTGAAAAAGATACTTATATCACTCACTGTGACCTTGTGCGGATCGAGCAGCCTGCGTGCCGCGCATTTCCCGATCTCTTCGGTCATGTCGCCGCCCTTCAGATAGAGGATGCCGCCAGTGTATTTCCCTTTTACCCACGGCATGAAGTTGTCCAGCGAGGTCACTGCGCGTGACACTATCCAGTCGAACTGCCCGGGCAGCGATTCGGCCCGTGCATTCACCACAGTGACATTCTCAAGCCCGAGCGATGCCGCCACTGCCTCGGCAACCTTCGTCTTCTTGCCTATCGAGTCGCACAGCGTGAAAGGGATGTCGGGGCACAGCACAGCCAGCGGAATACCGGGGAACCCGCCTCCCGTGCCAACATCCAGTATCGAGATGCCTTTCTGGGCAAACACGCCCTCAGCCACTTTTGCCAAGGCAAGCGAGTGCAGCACGTGGTGGAGGTAGAAACTGTCGATATCCTTGCGCGATATCACGTTTATCTTGCTGTTCCACTCTTCATAGAGCCCCTTCATGGCAGCGAACTGCTCTTTCTGCCGATCTGTGAGGCCTGGGAAATATTTGAGTATCTCTTCCATATCCTAGTGTGCTTCAAGCCAGTTTTCTCCTGCGTTGCAGTCTACGATAAGAGGTACGGAAAGCTGGCAGATCTCCTGCATCTCTTTCTTGACAAGCTCCATGAGAGCCTCTTTCTCATCGTTGTATGTGTCGAACAGCAGCTCGTCATGGATCTGCAGCACCATCCGGCTGCGGAAACCTTCTTCTTTCATGCGGCGGTTAATTGCAATCATCGCCATCTTGATGATGTCGGCCGAGCCGCCCTGGATGGGTGCGTTCACGGCATTGCGCTCTGCCAGGCTGCGCACCGTGTGGTCGCGCGAATTGATGTCGGGCAGATAGCGCCTGCGGCCGAAAAGAGTCTCTACGTATCCTTTCTCACGGGCTTCCCCGACGGTCTTGTCTATATATCTGCGGACACCGGGAAAACTTGTGAAGTAGTCGTCTATCAGTTTCTTGGCGTCGCTGCGTGAGATGCCTATGCGCTGTGCAAGCCCGAACGACGATATGCCGTACATTATGCCGAAGTTGGCTGTCTTTGCGTAGCGCCGCTGGTCTTTGGTCACTTCCTCCACTGGCACGCCGTAGATCTTGGCGGCGGTGGCGGCGTGGATGTCATCTCCTTTCCTGAACTCCTCGACCAGCGTCCCGTCGCCGCTCAGGTGGGCCATAATGCGGAGCTCTATCTGTGAGTAGTCTGCCGCCACTATGCAGTCTGCACCGGGGACGAACGCCTTGCGGATTTCCTGCCCGAGCGAGCTGCGGATCGGAATGTTCTGCAGGTTGGGCTTGACCGAGCTCAGACGGCCGGTGGCTGTGAGGGCCTGGGTGAATGTGGTGTGTACGCGGCCGTCCTTAGGGTTGATGTACCCGGGGAAAGGGGCGATATAGGTGGACAGCAGCTTCTTCAGGCCGCGGTATTCCAGAATCATATCCACCACGGGGTGCTTGTCTGCAATTCCCTGCAGTGTCTCTTCGTCGGTGGGGTAGGAGCCGTTCCTGTTCTTCTTCACTTTCGGATCGAGATTGAGCTTCTCAAACAGCAGCAGCCCTATCTGGCGTGGCG
>JAGHVP010000040.1 GCA_018064305.1 Candidatus Equibacterium intestinale
AAATATACGGTGTAGCGGTCTACGGCGTAGCGGGAAGAAGCCTTGTCCATAAGGTCCACCGCATCCCCCGCAACATAGAATTTCTCTGACACCGGCCCCACACCGCTGAAAGACTGAGGAGAGCTTATCATTGCCAGACGGCTTGTCAGGGGCACCGAGGTGGTGTCTTCATAGGCATAGAACCCTACGCGGCTGATTGTAGGAGAAGTTTTATCCTCAACCGGATATGTGCCGTCGGCAAGATAGTTCAACGGCAGGTTGCCGTCATCCTTACGGATTTCCATGTGGAGATGGGGGCCGCCCGACGAGCCTGTATTGCCCGAATGGCCGAACACCTCACCCTGCTCTATGGGGAACTCATCTTCGGTAAGGGTGAAGTCAACGCTGTAGCTCTCCTTTGCGTACTGCTCGCGGCGGATACGGGCCGCAATGTCGTCGCGGAAATCGTTCATGTGGCCGTACACGCTCATGGTGCCGTCGCCATGATTGATATAGACAGCATTGCCGTAGCCTGTGGGTGAAACAGACAGGCGGCAGATATAACCGTCCTTTATGGCATGGAGGGGCTGCCCCACCCTGCCGTTTGTACGCCAGTCCACACCTGCGTGGAAATGGTTGCCGCGAAGCTCGCCGTATGTGCCTGAAAAAGACGCGGGCTGGAGTTCCATAGGATACTCATAGCCATAATTTTGCGCCGAAGCCGTTACACCGGGCAAAACCAGTATAGCGGCTGCGCATATAAAATATAGGTATCTGTTTATATTCATCCTTCTACCTGAACATGTTCTTTATTCTGTCAAAAAGGGTGCGGTCGTCATCGGAGGGGTCCACCTTGAAGTTATCACTTTCACCAAGCTTCTCGACCATCTCCTTCTCAAGCTTGGATATCTTCTTGGGTATCCACACCTGCACGAAGACAAGAAGGTCACCCGTACCGTAGCCGTTGACATCCGGAATACCCTTATTTCTAAGCCTCAGCATCTTGCCGGGCTGTGTACCGGGCTCGATCTTGATCTTGAGCTTGCCGTCGACAGAAGGGATCTGGGCCTCGCAGCCGTTGATTGCGTCTGCAACTGATATATATAAGGTGTAGATCAGGTCGTTCTCATCACGAACCAGGTCGGGATGCTTCTCCTCTTCGATCAGCACCAGCAGGTCGCCCGGCACTCCGCCGGCCTTGGCAGCATGTCCCTTACCGCTGATGGTGAGCTGCATTCCTTCAGCCACACCTGCAGGAACTTTGAAAGTGATCTCCTCTGCCTGCTTGATAAGGCCCGAACCGTTGCACTTCCGGCATGGGGTGACAACCACCTTGCCTTCGCCGTGGCAGTGAGGGCATGTGGTAGTGCTCTGCATTGCACCGAGGATGGTCTGGCGCACCTGGGTGTACATTCCTGTACCGTTGCAGGTCTCGCACACCTTGAGGTCTGCCTCAGTGGCGGCGCCGCGGCCGTGACAGTCGGGGCATTGTACCGACTTGTTGATTTTCACGGTCTTTTCAACACCGTGAACTATTTCGCTCAGAGAGAGTTTCACACGGATACGCATGTCACCGCCGCGCTGTACGCGCTGCTGCGTACCGCGGTTGCGGCCTCCGCCGAACCCGCCGAAACCGAACCCGCCGAATATATCTCCGAACTGAGAGAATATGTCGTCCATCGAGAACCCGCCTCCGCCGAAGCCGCCGCCTGCGGCTCCGCTCAGACCTGCGTGGCCGAAACGGTCGTATTTGGCGCGCTTGTCTTTGTCGCTGAGCACAGAATAAGCCTCCGCCGCCTCTTTGAACTTCTCTTCAGCCTCCTTGTCACCCGGATTCTTGTCGGGGTGATACTGGATGGCCTTCTTGCGGTAGGCCTTCTTTATCTCCTCATCCGTAGCGCTCTTTTCAACGCCGAGGACTTCATAATAGTCTCTTTTCTCTGCCATAGTGTTTATTGTCCGATGACAACTTTTGCATATCTGATCACCTTGCCGTTAAGGGTATATCCCTTCTGTGCGACATCGATGACTTTGTTTTTCTTCTCTTTGTCTTCTACGGGGAACTGCGCCACAGCCTCGTGGAAGTCGGTGTCGAATTCTGCCCCCACTGCTTCTATCTCTGCCAGGCCGCAGCTCTTGAGGTAATCTTTCAACTTGTTATATATGAGCGATGTGCCTTCCTTTGCAGCAGCATCACCGTCGGTCTTCTCAAGCATGTCGAGCGCTCTTTCGCAATCGTCCAGCGTGGGAAGGATGCCTTTGATGATATTTTCGCCTGCTGAAGCAATCAGGTCAAGTTTCTCCTTTGATGTGCGGCGGCGGTAGTTGTCGAACTCTGCCGCAAGGCGGATGTATTTGTCGGTCGATGCCGCAAGTGCCTCTTTCAGGACATCTGCCGACATCTCGCCGGCCTGGGCCTCTTTCTGCTCTTCCTGCTGCTCTTCTGTTTCAGGAGCCTGCTGCTCCGCTGTTCCAGCTTCGTTCTGAGCGTTTTCCACATTCTCTACTTCAGGCTCTGGGCCGTTCATTTTCTCTTTATCCATCTTTTTAAATTTTCTAAATTTCATTCGGGCCGGTCTTTAAGGCAAATTGTCTGCCATTTGACATAATGCGACAAAATGGCACTCTATGCACCCATTCCGCCGTCTATTGCAATCACCTGGCCTGACACGTATGATGACATGTCACTTGCCAGGAAGCAGCACACCTTGGCGATTTCTTCGGGTGTACCGCCACGGCGCAACGGGATTGACGATGTCCATTTCTTGAGCACATCCTCTGGCAGGGATGCTGTCATCTCTGTCATGATGAAGCCCGGGGCGACCGCGTTGGCACGTATGCCGCGCGACCCCATTTCCTTTGCTATGGACATGCTCAGCGCCACCATTCCCGCCTTCGAAGCGGAGTAGTTGCACTGGCCGGCATTGCCGTGAAGCCCCACGACAGAGCTTATGTTTATTATCGAACCGCCGCGCTGGCGCATCATCACAGGCACGGTTGCGTGGCAGTAGTTGAATGCACTCTTTAGATTGACGCGCAGCACGTCGTCCCACTCTTTCTCTGTCATTCTGACAAGAAGGTTGTCACGGGTTATGCCGGCATTGTTCACCAGGACATCTATCCTGCCGAACTCTGCCATGACCTGGTCCACCACCCCCTGCGCTCCTTCGAACGATGAGACGTCAGACGCCACTGCCAGCACTTTTACGCCGAGTGCCTCCAGCTCTGACTTCGTCTTCATTGCAACTTCGTCCATTGCAAGGTCACAGAATGCTATCGAAGCGCCCTCTTCAGCGAATTTGAGCGCAATGGCCCTGCCAATGCCGCGTGCAGCCCCCGTGATAAGGGCCACTTTATTCTCAAGTAACATATCGTATTAAATTATTTCCGCGAACAAATCGTATTCGTCCGCCCCTTTTATCCTGACATTAGTAAAATTGCCTATCAGGCCGGCCGGTACTGAAGGCAGTTCCACAAGTACCTTCCCATCAACCTCAACCGACTCCTTCTGAGTACGGCAGCAGAGCATGCCGTCGGAATATGAATCCACAATGACCCGCTCTTCCGTGCCCACCCTCGACATGTTGTAGTCGAGTGAGATGCCGCTCTGCAGCTCCATCAGCCTCTCGTAGCGCTCCTGCTTGATGCGCTGCGGCACTGAATCCTTATAGTTGAGGGCGCCGTATGTTCCCTCCTCCTCGCTGTATGTGAAAGCGCCCAGCCTCTCGAACTTTGCCTGACGCACAAATGAGAGCAGCTCCTTGAACTCTCTCTCACCCTCGCCGGGGTGCCCCACAATCATTGTGGTGCGGAGTGCAACACCCGGCACTTTCGAGCGGAACTTCTCTATAAGGGCTTCTGTGCCGGCACGGTCTATCGAGCGGCGCATCATGTCCAGCACTTTGGTGGATGCATGCTGCAGCGGGATATCGATATACTTGCAGATCCTGGGTTCTGATGCCATAAGGTCCAGGAGGTCGTCGGGGAAGCCTGCCGGGTAGCTGTAGTGCAGCCTTATCCACTCTATCCCGTCAACTGCGGCAAGCCGCTCCATAAGCGGGGCTATCATCCTCTTCTTGTAGAGGTCCAGACCATAGTAGGTGGTGTCCTGGGCAATCACAATCAGCTCTTTCACACCGCGCTCTGCAAGCATCTTCGCTTCATCCACAAGGCTTTCCATAGGCTCAGAGATGTGCCTTCCGCGGATGCCGGGGATGGCGCAGTACGAGCAGGAACGGTCGCACCCTTCTGAAATCTTCAGGAAGGCATAATGACTGGGTGTGGTGAGATGGCGGCTCAGGCTGAGCGAGGCAGGGCATTTTATGCCGAGTGCACCAAGCAGCCCTTCTGGATCATTTGCCCCGAAGAAACCGTCCACCTCGGGGATCTGCTCCACCAGCTCGTCGTGGTAGCGCTGCGAAAGGCATCCGAAGACATATATCCTGCCTATGATGCCGTCGTTCTTGGCGCGCACCGCCTCCAGTATGGCATTCACCGACTCTTCCTTAGCGTCGTCGATAAAGCCGCATGTATTGAGTATCACAGCATCGACACCGGCATTATCAAGAGCCTCATCTTCGGGCAGGATCTCCACCCCCGAGGCAGCAAGCTGCCCCAGAATACGCTCCGAGTCCACTCTGTTCTTAGAGCAGCCCAGTGTTATCAGCTGCACCTTCATGACTATTCAGCCTCTTCCTCTGATTCCTCGTCCTCAAACTCGAGAGAACCGAATTTTGCAAGAACGTTATACCAGTCGAGAACCTTCTTCATGTGTGACACATAGAAGCGGTCACGGTCGTAAGTGGGAAGGACCTCTGCGAAGAAAGCCTTTATCTTTTCAGGATCAGACAAGCTTGACATAGCCTCTGCGCTGCCAAGCTTGTCGCGCATGCTCTCGAGAACCTGCCTCAGAGAAGCTTCCTCATCGTCTGTATAAATTGATACATCTGCCAGTGAAGTAACTTTTGCAGTTGCGCTTACGGCGCTGCGCTGCTTTGTGGCAATACTTTCTACAATAAAACCGTTCTTTGCGGGTGCCACATACTCAAACAGACCGGGAGTACCGGAGATTGACAATACTTTTTTAAGATCAAGTGCCATTTCTTTTATTCGTTTATTAGTTTTTCTATCAATTCAATTATCTGCGGAAGCACCGGATGCCTGTCATCGGTGCGGACCACATAGTCGGCACGGGCTTCACGCATCTGGTCTGTCCACTGGTTGGACATCCTTTCCAGGACTTTCTCACGGCTCAGGCCGTCACGCGCCATCACACGTGCCACGCGCACCTCCTCGGGAGCGGATACCGTGATGACGAAGTCTGCAAAATTAGCAAAAAATGCCTTTTCAAGAAATATCGCGGATTCAACCAGCACCAGAGTGCTGTCCTGAGCCTCCGCCCATTCCCTAATATCCTTTTCCAGGACCGGATAGACGATGCCTTCCAGCCGCAGCAGCAGTTCCCTGTTGTTGAAAAGCTTCTCCGACATCAGTTTGAAATCAAGCGCACCTTCATGAAGGACATCCCGCCCCAGGAGATCGGCCACAGCCTCTTTCAGTGCATCATTTTCACGATACAGGCGCTTGACGCCGCCATCACAGTCGTAAGTCGGCACGCCCAGCGTGTCAAAAGCCCTTACGATGGCAGACTTTCCGCTGCCGATTCCACCTGTGCAGGCAATCACCTTCTTCATTTCAGCACACATTCCACGTCGGGAGGGTCAAGTTCATACGAGATCACCGGTATGCGGGGATTCACCATCCTAGGTACCACCATCCCCGTGCGTGAAGCCTGGAAATCCTTGTAGTCCACGACAAACTCAGGCACGCTGCCTGTATTGTCCTCACCAGCCAGAGAATACGGGACCCTGTATTTCAGCGAGGCCGACGACGGCAGCAAGGTGACGTGCACTCCGGCAGGTGCACCCTTCAGCTGGTAGCGCACCTGGGCTGTGAGCTCCACAAACCTCACGACCTCTACATGGTATGCCACTTCTTCCTGTGACATCTCCACATCCTTGATCTGCTTCAGACGTACAGTTCCGTCAAGCGGAGCATCGGCGTTGTAGAATGAGAGTTTTTCAGTGGTCACTCTGCTGATGTTCTCCAGCACGGTGCTCTCGCCGTACACAGCCACTGAATCGGGCTCAACCAGGGGTGTCCCGTTCACCATATACTGGCTCTTGCACTGGATGTCCTCCGAAAGGGCCACAGGCACCATCTTGTAGTTGCGCGCATTCAGCCTGAACAGAAGCTTTTCGGTCTCTATCGAGCTGATTGTGATTTTGGAATCGAAATATGTCTCGAGCTCCGACTCGATATCTCTGGTCTGCAGCTCGAAGACAGCAGGGTCTGATTTGAGGGGATGGAGCTTGCCGCCGTCCACTTTCAGCAGCAGCGAACCGGCCTTGTTTGCAGAGCGGCGCATTCCGATTATCTTGGCGCCGGTGCCTGTGCCGCGTAGCACCAGCACGTCGTCGCTGGTAGAAACGCCGGCATGTCCGGCAAGATCAGTCTCCACCGTCACCTTGAACTTCATGGTAACGGTATATTTCTGTGTGAGCTCATGAATGAACCACATAGAAAAAGCAAGAAGGAGCGAGATGAGAAGTACCATCCACTCGCTCCCTAACCTGTTTTTGAGCTTTGCCGAAACTTGTTCCATTATTTCTGCTGGGTTGCCTCAGCGTTCACTTTGGCGATTGCAGCACGGTCGAATCTGAGTTTCACCTCGCCGTCAACCTTCACAAGGACGGTGGAATCGCCTTCCTTGGCCTCGTCAACTGTGCCGTTGATGCCGCCGATGGTCACGACCTTGTCACCTTTCTTGAGTTCTGAACGGAGCTGCTCAAGCTTTTTCTGTTCCTTCTGCTGGGGGCGTATCATAAGAAGCCACATTACCACAAAGATCAGAATCATCATGATCCAGAACGAGCCCATGCTGCCCTGAGGTTTTGCAGCACCTTCAGCTGCCTGCAGGAAAGAAATAAAAAGGAAATTCATATTCTATTGTTTTTAATGATTGATAATCTATTTCGTCTCGCCCTGATAGAGGCCGCGCCCCTCCTTCACTACAGTTCCTTCGTCCTGGAACTTGCGGATAAGGCTGTCGAGCAGACCGTTCACAAACTGGCGGCTGCCGGGAGTGCTGTAGTATTTCGATATCTCCACATATTCGTTGATGGTGACCTTGACGGGAATTGTGGGGAAATGGACGGCCTCTGCCAGACCCATCGCCACAAGAATCGCGTCTGACGCAACGATACGGTCGGGGTCCCAGTTGGGGACACTCTTCTCGACAATAGAGTTATACTCGTCATAATGGAGAAGCGACTGCTTCAGAAGGTGGCGTGCGAACTGCTCGTCATCTTCATTCTTGAACACTTTCACTTCAGGAAGTGATTCTGTCTTTGCCACGGTCCTGATTGCAGAAATTATCTCGTTCAGGACGAAACCGAGGTCGTCGACCCACATGATTGACTTCTCTTCAAGGAGGTTCTCGAGCATCTCGTCATCTTCCAGCTCGTTTTCGTAGATGCTGATGAACAGTTTGCAGTCTTCCTTGAAAGAGCGCCCGGGATTGGCCATATATGCCTGGTAGTAGTCAGAAGAGACCACTGAAGCATACAGTTTCTTTACGAAAACGTCATATTCAGCCCACCCCAGCTTGCCATTTTCACATTTCTTCAGGAAGACAGGCGAAGATTCCAGCAGCTCCACGAACTTGTTCTCAATGAATTTCGGGTTCGCCTCCTTTTCGGCCTCGGTGGGATTGAACTTGTTTTTACCTATTTCAAGCTTCTCTGCAGCAAGATTTCTCAGGGCAGGTGCAAGATTCAACAGGAAATAGTAGAGCTCGAGAGTCTGCTCGCAGGACTGCATAAGAAATTTCTCATTGGCGGCCAGATCGGGCTCGCCTGAAGATTCAGCAGCATAAAGAACTTTGAAAGCCTTGATGCGGATTAACCGACGACTAAGCATATAT
>JAGHVP010000010.1 GCA_018064305.1 Candidatus Equibacterium intestinale
TCCCAATATTTGTAAAAACTCAAACGAAATTTGTTTATTAATTAAATATCTTTTAAGAAATGGAAGAAATTGCTTCAAAAGTAACTGCCATTATCGCCGACAAACTTGGCGTTGATGAGAGCGAGGTTCGCCCCGAGGCAAGCCTTACAAATGACCTTGGTGCAGATTCTCTCGACACTGTAGAGCTCATCATGGAATTTGAGAAAGTATTCGGTATCCCCACCATCCCCCCCGAGGTTGCTGAGAAGATCGCCACTGTAGGCGACGCAATCAAATACATCGAGGAGAACGTCAACAAATAGTATATGCAGCTCAAGAGAGTCGTCGTAACCGGTATCGGCACTATCAACCCGATCGGAGATGATGTTCCTGAATTCTTCAAGTCACTTGACGAAGGAAAGAGCGGAGCAGCACCCATAACCCGTTTTGACGCATCTCTCTTCCAGACAAAGTTTGCATGTGAAGTCAAAGACTTCGATTTCCTGAAATTCGGGTTTACCCGCAAAGAGGCCAACAAATACGATCTGTATACCCAGTTCGCCCTTGTCGCCGCCCAGGAGGCAGTGAAGGACAGTGGTCTTGATACAGATGAAAGCATCGACAAAAACCGCGTAGGTGTGCTGGTATCATCAGGAGTCGGCGGTCTTGAAACTTTCTCAAGAGAAGTAGCGGACTATACCGTGGGGGAACCCCCTCGGTACAGTCCGTTTCTTATACCCAAAATCATCACCGACATGGCGGCCGGACATATCTCTATCAAATATGGTTTCCGCGGCCCCAATTTCGGTGTCACTGCAGCCTGTGCAACTGCTTCAGAAAGTATGTGCGTGGGCGCGCAGATGATTCAGACATCACGCGCGGATGTCGTGCTGGTAGGTGGCGCGGAGGCTCCCATAGCCACAGCAGGTGTGGGCAGCTTCAACTCTATGCGCGCCCTCTCCACCAGGAACGACGACTGCACAGGTGCTTCCCGCCCCTTCGACAAGAACCGCGACGGTTTTGTTATGGGTGAGGGGGCAGGTGTGCTGGTGCTCGAGGAATATGAGCATGCAGTGCGCCGCGGAGCGAAGATATATGCCGAGCTCACAGGCATCGGAATGTCTGCCGATGCATATCATTTCACTGCTCCCGACCCTCAGGGCGCAGGCGCTGTGCTGGCCATGCAGAGCGCTCTCGACGATGCCGGTATAAAGGCTTCGGATGTCGACTACATAAATGCCCACGGCACATCCACACATCTGGGCGACATAGCCGAAGTGCTTGCCATAAAGCAGGTGTTCGGCGAAGCGGCCTACAAGCTCAACATCAGCTCCACAAAGTCTATGACAGGTCATCTGCTGGGAGCTGCAGGTGCGGTTGAGGCAATTGCCTGCATCCACGCCATCCGGGACGGTATCATCCCGCCCACCATCAATTTCGAAACAGAAGACGAGGAGATCGACTACTCGCTCAATTATACCTTCAACAAGCCTCAGCGCCGCGAAGTGAATGTAGCGCTAAGCAACAGCTTCGGTTTCGGCGGCCACAACTCATGTGTGGTGCTCCAGAAAGTCAAATAATCTGATATGGTTAAAAGAATTATGCTGTCAGCGGCCCTGGCCCTGACCTGTATCACTGTATCTGCTCAGACAGAACCTACTGTAAAGGAGAGGCTCCAGCAGCATCTCGGATATCTTGCCTCAGATGCGATGTGCGGACGTGAGGCCGGTACTGCCACAGCCCGCCTTGCTGCAACCTATATTGCAGACCAGTTCGCCCAGATCGGGCTCGAACCATTCGGTGACACTACCTATTATGCCTATTTCAACCAGGGCTCGGAGCTTGGCAAAGGCGACAAGTATTGCAATGTCATAGGTATGCTGGAGGGCAGCGACCCTGTGCTGAAGGATGAAGTAGTGATAATAGGTGCGCACTATGACCATCTCGGCATCATGGGCGGAGAGGTCTACAACGGTGCCGACGACAATGCTTCGGGCACCTCGGCCCTGATTGAGGTGGCGCGCATCCTGGCTGCCAGAAGGAGTGAGTTGAAACGCACCGTGATTTTTGCTGCCTTTGATGCAGAAGAAGTGGGCCTTTATGGCTCTACAGCCCTGGCAAAGACGCTTGCACCGCTTGAAGTCTATGAAAAGGACAATGGAGGTGTATGGATCCACAGGCCGCATAAGGTGTGCCTGATGGTCAGCGCCGACATGGTTGGCTGGCTGCGTGCCAACGGCAGGCTGGAGGTGGAAGGTGTGAATACTCTCAAACATGGCGGGGATATCCTTGAAGAGATTGCCTCAGAGCATGGGATAGTGCTGGAAACCAAAGGCTTCGAGGGGTCGCTCTTCACTGCCACCGACACACAGGGATTTGCGGTGCTGCACGTGCCCACCCTGGCTGTGTCAACTGGCCTCAAATCTCCTTATCACAAGCCAGGCGACGATGTGGAATACATTGATTTCGACGGTCTTGAAAAAGTTACCGGATATCTTGCAGACGTCATGGTAGCCGCAGCCGACGGCGGAAGCCTGCAGCCTTCAGGCCGCGTGGCGAAGATCCACCGCGGCAAAGAGCTTCTGGAGTTCGGTATCACAGGAGGCATAGGCAGCACAAATGCCAGGTTTGCAAAGGAGAGTGCATTCATAGGGAAGAGCAACCTTGTTGGTTCTCTCGGCGTGGCGGCCCAGCTGAATCTTGGCAGCCACCTTGCCATCCGCCCCGAGGCGTATTTCGAGGCAGGGGCGCTGTGCCTGCCTTCATCTGCCCCCGCATCGCACTTCGATACCAGCTACAATTTCCACTACGGCCGTGTCATGGCGCCTGTAAGCCTGCTTCTGAAGACAGGAGCCGGCGGGTCGCTGATACCCACATATATGTATCTCGGCGGCGGTGTGAACTGGTCGTATGATATTTATTCTCAGATGCACCGTCCGGACATAAAAAACAGTGCCGATCCTTTCGGATGGCACTGGATATTGGGGATGAACCTTAAGAAGTCGGCTTTCGAGGTTATGTGCACCTACCCGCTGAGAGGGCTTGACTGCGAAGAGTGCGAGACCTTCGGAACGGTCAAAAGCTGCACAAGCCAGTTCCGCCTGATACGCTGGTTCTAGAACTCGCGGATTTCCAAGCTTCAACAGTTGCCTCTGTTATCGTGAATGTATAAACGCC
Organism: Candidatus Equibacterium intestinale; assembly: GCA_018064305.1. GTDB lineage: Bacteria > Bacteroidota > Bacteroidia > Bacteroidales > UBA932 > Equibacterium > Equibacterium intestinale. The sequence goes on from JAGHVP010000010.1 coordinate 3,157, forward strand.
TTTTCTAACGGATTCTTTCGTTGCCTTATACATCTCCACAGAAAAACTTTTGTCCGACAGAGGCACGTACGTAGGAAGCGTGCTATCTGCCTTGGCCTCAAAGTACGCCGTCATCTCACCATCCACATAGATGGTGCATGCCCTCATTGGTAAAATGAATACGTTCTGTTCCCCACGTTTCATAGCAATTGTATACTCCCATTTGGCCATTGGTTGTATTTCTATGTTACTGACATGCCACGAAGGGTCATTGACTTCGAAATAGATATGGTGGTTTGTCTGATTGTCAAAGCAGATCACTATTTTGCAATCTTCTTTCAATGGCGATGGATAAGAATCTTCGTCTTTTGAGCATCCAATAATGCAAAACATTACAAAAAGTGATATGATAAAACTCTTCAAGTATTTCATATTATAGAGTATGATTGATGAGCGGTAACAAAAATTAAAGTTAAAAAAACTAACAAAATTAATCAATAGTCAAATAGTGTTTATTCCGTTTTTTAATATTGGAGACAGTGTCCTTGTGGGCTCGCTCGGCGTGGCGGCCCAGCTTAGTCTCGGCGGCGGTGTGGACTGGTCGTATGATATTTATTCCCAGATGCACCGTCCGGACATAAAAAACAGTGCCAATCCTTTCGGATGGCACTGGATATTTGGTATGAACCTTAAGAAGTCGGCTTTCGAGGTTATGTGCACCTGCCCGCTGAGAGGGCTTGACTGCGAAGAGTGCGAGACCTTCGGAACAGTCAAAAGCTGCACAAGCCAGTTCCGCCTGATACGCTGGTTCTAGAACTCGCGGATCTTTTCGGGATAGACGCCTGCCTTGATGAGGGCGTTGATTTTCTCCACTGTGAAGGGGCGGTCTTCCTTATAAGTAACACCAAACCATTTGGCGTCGCACTCGAGCACTTTCACAGATGCGCTCTTCTCTGCGATGAGCTTGTCCATGATGTAGGGGATGAAGAACTCTGCCTTGAGGTTGCCAGATGCAAGCGCTTCGTCAAGGAATGTCTTGAAGATACGCTCGCTGTGCTGGAAATATTCGGGGGTGAATCCCCAGAAGTTCATCGATACAGCGCAGTTGGGGTCGAGCTCGTGGTCGGTGCCGTTCTCGCAGTAAACCACCTTGTCGCCCTTGCGTGAGATAGCGGTACGCTCCACAACAGTGGTGAGCAAACCTTCATCGTTCACACCGCACACGCCTCTTGAAACGCTTCCGAAATCAGAAAGGGTGTTTTTGAGGTAGTAACCTACCATTGCATACTTGCCGGTTGTGCCTTCGATGCTGCGGAGGTAGTCGGCCATTGTCTGGTAGCTCTCCTTGCCGTAGAAATCATCGGCATTGATGACTGCAAAGGGCTCGTTGATGACATCCTTGGCCATCATCACAGCGTGGTTGGTGCCCCAGGGTTTTTCGCGGCCTTCGGGAACCTTGTAACCTTCGGGAAGATAGTCGAGCTCCTGGTATACGAATTCGAATTTGACGTCGCCGCCGAACTTCTCGGCTTTGAAATGCTCCATGAAAGGCTCTGCGAAAGAGTGTCTGATTACAAACACGATTTTGCCGAACCCAGCGCGGATTGCGTCATAGATTGAATAATCGATAATAGCCTCACCGTTAGGGCCGAGACCGTCCATCTGCTTGAGGGAACCATAGCGTGAACCCATTCCGGCAGCAAGAATCAGAAGAGTAGGTTTCATTTAAGATTATTATTAGTGTTTTTGTATCAGTGAAGTACAAATGTACAAAATAATTCCTACAAATTGCAGTTGCCCTGAATTTTATTGGGTTTTTCAATATTCGATCGGAACGAGTTGTACTTCAAAGTTGAATTCACAGTCAACGACCGCACATGGACAGAATGCCATTTTCAATGTCACGGCTGAAAGCTTTAATGCAAAAGTTCGAAGTCGTGACAGAGGCAATAGTTGCGTGGCGCGGAAGTCGCTGATAACCAGGATATTACATAAAACAGCCCCTTGAAATTTCAGAGGGCTGATATACATAATCAACTGATTACCAACGTATAACGCGCCACGGCTTCAAACCCTGCCGCCTCTTGCCGTCGCTGCGTTTGGCCGCTCAAAGGAGCGATTGGCAGAATGGGCCGGAGCATATCGCCCGGCGGGCTGAAGCCCTGCTGCTCGGGCCGCAAGCATACATGCTTGCTTTGAACCCCTCGCGACCCATGGCGTTTGAATGGGAGGACCCGCCGCAGATGAGTTCCGCGCCAGCGGAGCGTGCCAGGTGCAGATGCAGGAGGGGGTAAGCTAGCGCCT
>JAGHVP010000013.1 GCA_018064305.1 Candidatus Equibacterium intestinale
GGCTTGATGAAGAACTGCATCTCCATCTGCTCGAACTCCCTCATACGGAAGATGAACTGGCGGGCTACAATCTCGTTGCGGAATGCCTTGCCGATCTGTGCGATACCGAAAGGAATCTTCATTCGGCCGGTCTTCTGCACATTCAGGAAGTTTACGAAGATACCCTGTGCAGTCTCGGGGCGGAGGTAGATCTTGCCGTCTTCACCGCTGATGTTGCCGAGCTGTGTGCTGAACATGAGGTTGAACTTGCGCACTTCTGTCCAGTTCTTGGTACCTGAGATGGGGCACACGATCTCGCAGTCGAGAATCAGCTGGCGCATTGCTTCAAGGTCGTCTGCCTCCAGGGCAGCCACCATGCGGCTGTGTACCTCGTCGTATTTCGTCTTCACGCGGAGGACGTTGGGGTTGGTGGCGCGGAACTGCTCTTCGTTGAAGCTCTCCCCGAATTTGCGGCGGCCTTTCTCAACCTCTTTGTTCATCTTCTCCTCGAGCTTTGCAAGATAATCCTCGAGAAGGACATCGGCGCGGTAGCGCTTCTTAGAGTCCTTGTTGTCGATGAGGGGGTCGTTGAATGCTGCAACGTGGCCGCTGGCCTCCCATACCTTGGGATGCATGAAGATGGCACTGTCTATACCTACGATGTTGTCGTGCAGGCGCACCATGGCGTTCCACCAATAGTTCTTGATATTGTTCTTGAGCTCCACGCCAAGCTGGCCGTAGTCATAAACGGCTGCCAGGCCGTCATAGATTTCACTTGACTGGAAAATGAATCCGTACTCCTTGCAATGGGCTGTCAGATTCTTGAAAACTTCTTCTTGTGTCATTTCTGTATTATTTTATTTCGATTTTTGTTTCCAAATCTTTGAGGAGAAGTGCCACGAACGGCCTTGATGCCACCTGCGGATGAGGCAGGACAAGGCGCGGAGTGGAAATCTCCACATCGTCATATTTCAAAATGTCTATGTCTATGGTACGCGACGTATAGCGTCTTGTGCCGTCGGCATTGTATTCAGCCTGATGGGGCGCTCTGCCCAGCTCCATCTCTATGCTCTGGCAGAAATCCAGCAGTGATTCCGGCGTGAGCCACACCGGCGCCTCGAAAGCCACCGCCATGTTGAGGAAGGCCGGCCCTTCGAACCCTACCGCCTCTGTCTCAATGATTTCCGAGCGTACAAGCTCTACCCTCAGCAGCCGCTCCATAACCTTGCAGGCAGCATTCAGGTATGCTTCCCTCTCGCCCAGGTTGGATCCCAAAGATAGATAAACCATAGCGCCTCCCCTACATCAGCCCGAGCTCCAGCCTGGCCTCTTCACTCATCATCTCCTGCGACCAGACAGGCTCGAACACCAGTTCTATCGACACGTCCACAACGCCCGGCACATCGCTCACCGCCTCATGCACACTGTCTACCACAATGTCTGCGATGGGGCAGTTGGGAGCAGTCAGCGTCATCTTTATGGCAACGTTGTGATCTTCGTCCACCTTTATCTCGTATATAAGTCCCAGGTCATATACGTTCACCGGAATCTCCGGGTCGTACACCTGCCTCAGGGCCATCACGATATTCGCTTCCAAAACAGATTTCTCAGCCATTTCCTGCTAATCCTCCTTTCCGCTGTATGCAGCTGCAAATGCGCGTATCTTCTTTATCATTGCCGCCAGTCCCCCCGCGCGGGTGGGTGACAGGTTGTCTTTCAGTCCGATTGCATCGATGAAGCCCAGGTCTGCGGCCAGGATATCCTCCGGGGTCTGCCCCTCGAAGACCCTCACCAGCAGCGATATTATGCCCTTTGTGATGATGGCGTCGCTGTCGGCCTTGAAGTGCAGGCGTCCGCACTCCTCGGTGCAGGTAAGCCACACCCTGGACTGGCATCCCTCTATGATGTTGGTGTCGTTTTTGTCTGACTCCTCCACCAGAGGCATCTCCTTTCCAAGGTCAATCAGGTATTCGTATTTGTCGAGCCACTCGTCAAACACCGAAAACTCATCGATTATTTCGTTCTCTATCTCTGCAATTGTTTTCATTGCCTTAACATTATTACCACTCTTGCCAACGCCCTGGCAAAAACCTCTACCTCCCCGACTGTATTGTATGGCATCAAAGAGGCGCGCAGCATGCTGCTTCCTCCCGTGAGGCGGCGCACTATAGGCTCGGCACACATGTGCCCGCTGCGCAGCGCCACACCCATCTTGTCTATCAGCATGGCTGCATCAAGCGGATGCACACCCTCTATCGTGAAAGAATAGAGAGGGATGCGTTCCGGTGCATCTATTCCAGCCACCTTCACACCGTTGATGCTGCCCAGAGCGCTTTCCATGGCAGCCATCAGCTCTTTTTCATGAGTTGCCACAGCCGCGTCGGAAGCAAGCTCCCCGGCAATCTCTAAAGCAGGCCTGAGGCATGCCGCAGCCACATAATTGGCTGTGCCGGCCTCGAATTTCAGCGGCAGGTCGGCGTAAACGGTCTTCTCGAAAGAGACGCTTTCCACCATGTCGCCGCCACCCATGTACGGCGGCAGCTTCTCCAGCCACTCTTTCTTGCCGTACAGCACACCTATGCCGGTGGGTGCGTATATCTTATGCCCCGAAAAGGCATAGAAATCACAGTCTATGTCTGTCACGTCCACCTTCAGGTGAGTGACGCCCTGCGCGCCGTCCACCAGCACCGGGATGCCTTTGCTGTGGGCCACCGCAACCATCTGCTTCACCGGATTCACCACGCCCAGGATGTTGGACACATGCGCCACAGCCACCATCTTCACGTCATCGGTAAGACTGTCAGAAAATTTCTGCAGGTCGATGGTGCCGTCGGGCTCCACCTCAAGCACCTTCAGCCCGGCGCCAGTTGCCTGGCAGGCAATCTGCCACGGGACGATGTTCGAATGGTGCTCCGCGGCCGAAAGCAGCACTTTGTCTCCATTTTTCAGGAATCCGGCAGCGGCAAAGCAGTGCGCCACCAGATTTATCGAGGCGGTAGTGCCCGAGGTGAGGATTATCTCCTCACGGCTCTCTGCACCGAGGAAGTCACGCACTGCGTCACGCCCCTTCTCGTATGCCTCTGTAGCCTCCATGCTCAGCGTATGCACGGCACGGTGGATGTTTGCGTTGCTGCGGCTGCACAGCTCCTGCTGCAGGTCAAGCACACTGCGCGGGCGCTGCGAGGTGGCGGCATTGTCGAAATAGACAAGGTCCTTCCCCTCGACCTTGCGGTCAAGAATAGGGAAAAGTGCCCTTATTTCATCGACTTTGCGCATATTGAGCGATTTTTTCGTATCTTTACAAATTACAAAAGTAATCAAAATTTGTTTATAAATATATGTACGACTACATAAAAGGCCTTTTGGTCGAGGCCAACCCGGCCGAAGCCATCATCGAGGCGGGCGGAATCGGATTCAGGATCCTCATATCCCTCAGCTCGTTCACAGACATCGAGACAAGTGTCGGTCACACCGCAAAGCTCTACATCTACCACCATCTCCGCGAAGATGACGAAGCCCTCTACGGATTCAGCACCAAAGAGGAGCGCGAGCTCTTCACAATGCTGATCTCAGTAAACGGCGTGGGGTGCGGCACAGCCCGCATGATGCTCTCTTCGATGAGCCAGGAAGAGCTGCAGAATGCAATTGTGGGGCAGGACCTCAAGAAGATCAAGTCCATCAAGGGCATCGGAAGCAAGACAGCCGAGCGCATAATCCTCGAACTCAAAGACAAGGTTGTGAAGGGAACCGGCCGCGGATTCACAGTAACTGCAGCCATATCTAACCCCTGTCGCGACGAGGCATTCAATGCCCTGGTGCTTCTCGGATTCACCAAGGCGAATGTCGAAAAAGCTGTGGATATGGTACTTAAGGAAGACCCCGACGTATCGCTCGAAAATTTAATTAAAAAATCACTGAAGATTTTGTAGCAATTCCACAATATTTTACTATATTTGCCACGAATATGCGATTATTATGAACGTACCTGACGAATTACTTTACACAAAAGACCATGAATGGGCCCGCATAGAGGGTGACATGGCAGTTGTCGGAATTACAGATTTCGCACAGAGCGAGCTTGGTGACATCGTTTTCCTTGATGTCACATCAGTTGGAGAGATGCTCGCGAAAGGCGAGAAATTCGGCGACATCGAGGCAGTGAAGACCGTAGCTGAGGCATACATGCCTGTAAGCGGTGAGGTTGTAGAGTTCAACGAGGCCCTCGAGTCTGCTCCCGAGCTCGTAAACGCAAGCCCTTACGACGAGGGTTGGATCATTAAGATCAAGTTCTCCGATCCGTCGGAATTTGATACATTGTTAAAAGCTGAAGAGTACAAGAAATCAGTCTAAACATTGAAAATTAAATGTGATGTGTTAAGCCTGCCGTCCGTCAAACGGCAGGCTTAATTTTTTTATTTTTTTTTACTACCTTTGCAAGACTAATTAACTAACTATAGGAAAAAGGCATGGAAATAAAACGCCTGTTTGATTATATCGATCATCTGCAGCAGGATATTCCCGCCAAAAGCGATCTGTTCGCAAGAAGCATCCGCGGGCAGTGGGTGACATACAGCACAGAAGATTTCGTAAACTACTCATACTTAGTAGCACGCGGTCTTCTTGCACTTGGTTACGGCAAAGGCACCAAGGTAATCGACATCTGCAACAACCGCCCCGAGTGGAACTTCATCGATATGGGTACGGCACTGTCAGGAATGATTCACGTTCCTGTATACACCACCCTCAGCCACGACGACTATCTCTACATCTTCAACAACTCCGATGCAGAGGTCATCTTCATCGGCAATCTCTCCCTCTACAAGAAGATTGCCCCGATAGTAGACGAGATGGACCATCCCGCCAAAGTCATCCTGATTGACGAAAGCGACGAAATCTTCTGCTTCAAGAACTTGTGCGGAGAAGGAGACAAAGAGAAAGAGAAGTGGAATGAAATCATCAAGCGCAACAAAAAGGAAATAGACGAGAACGACTGTGCATCAATCGTTTATACATCCGGCACCACCGGCCGCCCCAAAGGTGTGATGCTGTCACACCGCAACCTCATCTTTGATGCACACGGCCACGCTATACGCCACATCTACAACCACACCCACAAGGCACTCAGCTTCCTTCCCCTCTGCCACGCGTACGAGCGCACCATGCTCTACGACCAGATGGAGCTTGGAATGAGCGTATATTACGCCGAGGGTCTGGGCACCATCGCAGCCGACCTGGCATCAAGCCACGCCGATGGATTCTGCGCTGTGCCGCGTGTGATGGAAATGATGTACGACAAACTCGAAGCTGCCGGAAAGAGCCTCAAGGGCTTTGCCAAATGGATTTACGGCCGCGCCTGGAAGTTTGCCACCGAGTTTGACAACTACAAGAAGAATCCGATATATCTTCTACGTCACGCACTGTTCGACAAGCTTGTCTACAGCAAATGGCGCGACAACCTCGGTGGTCACGAGATGGTCATCGTAAGCGGCGGATCGTCAATCCAGCCCAAGATTGTGAAGTGCTTCTGCGCTGCAAAGCTCCGCATCTACGAAGGCTATGGAATGACCGAATCATCACCTGTCATTGCAGTGAACAGCCCAAAGGAAGGTATCAACCATATCGGCACCGTAGGCCGCCCCATCGACGGCACTGAATGCGTTATTGCAGAAGACGGAGAGATCCTGACCCGCGGCCCGCACGTGATGCTCGGCTACTACAAGGCTCCCGAACTCACTGCTGAAA
>JAGHVP010000134.1 GCA_018064305.1 Candidatus Equibacterium intestinale
AAGATATTCATATATTTCCCTCTCCTTACCATGGGTATTATGAGTAAGGAATACAGCGGCGGTTCGATATCGCTCCTTTACTCGTCGCCGGTTTCCAACCGTAAGATCGTATGGGGAAAATATCTTGCACTTGTGGTATTCAGCCTTTCATTCCTTGCAATCCTGTCTCTCTTCACCCTGACCAGCATTGCACTGGTACCGCACCTCGATCTGGGTATGGTGCTGGCAGGCCTGCTTGGATTCTTCCTCCTGTGCTGTGCATATTCTGCAATCGGCCTCTTCATGTCATGCCTCACAAGCTATCAGGTAGTTGCTGCAATCGGTACTTTCGCAGTGCTGGCAGTGCTCAACAATGTGGGCAACATCGGTCAGGAGTATCCTCTTGTAAGGGAAATAACATACTGGCTCTCAATCAACGGCAGAACTTCCAACTTTGTACGCGGACTCATCAACAGTGAGGATGTGATATACTTCATCGTAATCATCGCGATGTTCATTGCTCTCACTCTTACAAAGCTTCACTTCGACAGAACTAAGAAGGGATCGCTTGTAAAAGTGGCAAGATATGTGGCAATCATTGCAGTGGCATGCGCTATCGGTTACGTAAGTTCACGCCCCAAGATGATGGCATACGCCGACCTTACCCGCGGCAAGACCAATACCCTTACTCCTGCAAGCCAGGAAATCATGAAGAAGCTTGACGGCCCGATGACCATCACAACCTACGTGAACCTGATGGACAATAACTTCTTCTATGCTGTTCCCAGGCAGTTCAAGACCGACTCGAAGATCTTCACCCAGTATCAGAGGTTCAAACCTGAGCTCGAGCTCAAGTATGTATATTATTACCACGACTGTGACAACAAGGATCTTGACATTCGATTCCCCAACAACAAAGACCTTGAATACAGGGCACAGGTGCTGGCGAAAGGTTACAGGATGAAGCTTGAAAAATTCCTGACACCCAGCCAGATTGACAGCCTTGTTGATCTTTCCGGTGAAGAGTATTACCTTACCCGTGAAATCAGCTACAACGGAAAGAAGAGCTACGTGAGAATGTTCGAAGATATGCAGAGATATCCCAGCGAGGCCGAGATTTCGGCTGCTATGAGAAGGCTCACCGATGATGTTCCTCCCGTAATCGCCTTTGCCAGCGGTAACGGTGAAAGAAGCATCTACAAGAAAGGTGACCGCGACTTCTATACCTTCGGCCGCAACATCACCATGCGTTCGGCTCTTGTAAACCAGGGCTTTGACAATGCAGAACTTGACCTCAATGCCGTCGACAGCATCCCTTCGAGCTATCTGGCACTTGTCCTGGGTGACCCCCAGACACCATACACAGAGCATGAGCTGGCTGTAATCAAAGATTATATCGCACGTGGCGGTGACGTGATTGTGGCAGCAGGTGAAAACAGCCGTGACTTCCTCAACCCCGTCATAGCCGAGCTCGGTCTTGTGTTTGACGAAGGTGTCATTGTGAAGGAAGACGAACAGCACGCTCCCGAGCTGCTTGTGTGCGACTTCTCTCCCGCAGCATCTAACATGTCAGGTATGTTCTCATATCTTTCTGCAGAAGGATACCAGGTCACAAGCCCCAGGACAATACCTATCGCACAGTTTGAAGACAAAGGATATCAGTTCATCCCCGTGTTCAACACAGACAGCACCGGATGCTGGATCGAGAAGACTGTTACCGACTTCATAGACGATGTTCCCGTATACGAGCCTGAAATAGGTGATATGGAGTGGAACAACCAGCCCCTTATGGTTGGAGCAGTGAAGCAGGTGGGCGACAAGCTCCAGAAGATATCTGTCCTGAGTAATGCCGAGTGCATTTCGAACGGTGAATTCGGAATGAGCAGAAAGGATATCAGCGCTGCCAACTTCTACCTCATACTTGAGAGTGTGAGATGGTTCACCGACGGTCAGTATCCTGTCAATGTAGGGCGTCCCCGTGGAATCGACAACGAGATCAGAGCCAACTACGACCAGCTGCCCTGGTTCAAGCTGGTCTTTGTATGGATGCTTCCGATCATCCTTGCAGCCCTTGGTGCATGGATATGCATCAAGAGACAGAAAGAGTAGCAACTGACTTACTTCATAGAGTGCCCCGGTTATTTATCGGGGCATTTTTTATTATATTTGTCTTATGATCATAGAACGGTGCTGCATATCGGCCGCCCAGGTGCGTGAGGCTCGTGAGGCTGGTGCTTCAAGGGCCGAGCTGTGCCAGGACTTGTCAGTGGGCGGAGTCACCCCTTCTGAAGAGGAGGTGGTTGCTGCCGTTGCCACCGGTCTTCCCGTGAATGTGCTCATAAGGCCCCGCGGTGGTGATTTCATCTATAACGAAGATGAGGTCGCTGCAATGGAGAAGAGCATTGCATTCTGCCGTTCGGCCGGAGTGAACGGGGTGGTCATAGGCGCGCTGGATGCTTCCGGCAATGTGGATATGGCTGTCATGCGCAGGCTTATGGCCGCTTCGAATGGGTTGAGTGTGACATTCCACAGAGCGTTTGATGAAACTGCCAGCCCGTTCCGCGCACTTGAAGAGATTATCACACTGGGTTGTGACAGAATCCTGACTTCAGGCCAGTGTCCCACTGCCGTTGAAGGGGCCGGGCTGCTTGCCGCACTTGTTCGAAAGGCGGCCGGCCGCATCATCATAATGCCCGGATCAGGTGTTTCTCCCGATAATATCGATGCCCTTGCCCGTGCCACAGGCGCAACAGAGTTTCATGGCACAAGGCTGGGAATCTTGAAATGACACACAATATGCAAAAACGCAGATTTTCTTTCCTTTTGATTTCCCTGGCTGCAATGATTCTTGCGGCAGGCTGCGCAAAGACCGACTATGTCCAGTTCCTCTATGACTCAATGCCGCTTTCAGACAGCCTTGTGCATCCGCGCAGCTATTGGGAGGCCAATGTGGCAAAGACTCTTGAAGTCCGCAATAAGATGGGATGGGATGTCCCGGAAAGGGAGTTCCGCCACTTTGTGCTGCCGTTGAGGGTCAACAACGAGAATCTCGATGATTTCCGCACTGTATATGCCGACAGCATCTGCGCCCGTGTCAGCGGAATGACTATGGAGCAGGCAGCGCTTGAAATCAACCACTGGTGCCACGAGCGTGCCACCTACAAGCCTTCGGACGGCCGTACGCTCGGCCCTATGGCATTGATACGCTCAGGGCTGGGGCGCTGCGGCGAGGAATCTGTGCTTGCTGTTTCCGCACTCAGGGCCGCCGGAATCCCGGCGCGCCAGGTCTACACTCCGCGTTGGGCGCATACCGACGACAATCACGCCTGGGTGGAGGTTTTCGTAGATGGTAAGTGGCATTTCATGGGGGCATGCGAGCCCGAACCGGTACTTGACCTTGGTTGGTTCAACTCTTCGGTGTCGCGCGCTATGCTGCTGCATACCAAGGCGTTCGGAAACTATGACGGCCCCGAAGACGTCATTTCAAAGACAAAATGCTACACTGAAATAAATGTCATCCGCAACTATATTCCTACCCGTCGTACAACTGTCACGGTGGTCGATGAGGAAGGTAATCCTGTAGAAGGAGCCAGAGTCGAGTTCAAGATATACAACTATGCCGAATTCTATCCCGTAGCCAGATATACGTCCGATGCTTCGGGCAACGCTTCGCTTGACACGGGTCTCGGAGATATTGTGATATGGGCCTCGAAGGGTGACAGATACGGAATGGCTGTGGCTTCTGCCGAAAGCGGGAAGGTGGTCCTCGACCATACTTTCGGCGATGTGTGCTCGTTCGACCTGGATATCGTTCCTCCTGTCGAGAATCCGCTTCCATCCGCCGCCACTCCTGCACAACTAGAAGAAAATGCCGCCCGCCTTGCCGCTGAGGATGCGATGCGTGCCAGGTTTGAACATCCACGCCTGGAGGCTCCGGAACTCTATCTTTCCGACAAAGATGCTATTGATGCCACCCAGGAGGTGATAGATGATGCTCTTGAAGGGAAGACTTCGGATGACAGATATGTGGTGTGCCCGCGCATCGAACTGGAAATGCTGATGCCATACCGCCGTGAGATACTTGCGTCAGGCATCGGAACCCGGCTGCATTCACCTTCGGAAGTTGCAGACTGGGTAAGGGACAGTATCTCTGTGGTCAGCTGGAACATCACGCAGGGACTCAGGATTCCGCCGGTTGCTGTGTGGCGTGGCAGGGTGGCCGATTTCCGTTCACGCGACATATTCTTCGTGGCCCTGTGCCGGTCACTTGGCTATCCGGCCCGCTATGACGGGGTTACTTCTATGCCGCAGTACCGCGACGGTGATGAGTGGATTACCGTGGATTTTGGGAAAGGTGTGGAATCGGCCGCTGCAACCGGCACTGTCAGGCTGCGCACTGCCGGAGCAGGTCCGGTGAAGATGCCGCAGTATTATTATCAGTACACATTCTCCAAGGTGGCCGACGGCACATGCGCCCTGTGCGAATATCCTGAAAACGGCCCGGCACCTGACAAGTATGACCTTGAGGAAGGATATTATATGATGACCAGCGGCACCAGGCTTGCCGATGGAAGTGTGCTGGCACATGTTGAGATGTTCAATGTGGAGGCCGGAAGTGAGAATGAGATACCCCTTGTGCTGCGCAGCGGATCGGATGCCCCGGCTGTACTGGGAAGCATCGATGCCGAGCACAAGTTCCTGCCAGACGGGGCATCAGATCCTGTCTCGATACTTTCGGCAACAGGCAGGGGCTTTTTCCTGATATGCGTGATGGGTACTTACGACGAGCCTACAATCCACGCAAAGGGGCAGTTGTCAGACCTTGCCCAACTGATCAACGAATGGGGGCGTCCGGCTGTTATCCTTGGGCAGGCACGTCCGGAAGGGCTGGATAATGCAGTGTATGGCACAGACCCTGACGGTAGCGTGTTCAAGATGCTTGCAGATGGGGTGGATGCCGGCAATGCCAGGCTTCCTCTGATTGCAGTGGCCGACAGCTTCGGCCGCGTGGTGTATTTCTCGCAGGGATACAATACCTCGCTTAACAGCCAGCTTACAAAGGTGCTTCGTTCTGATGCCCTGAAATAAAAGAAAAGAGCCCGGTGCTGTGCCGGACTCTTTCACAATTGAATTATCTGATTGGAGTTTCTTACAGTCTCTTTTTCAGCTCTGCTGCAAGCTCTTCGTAGCCGGGCTTGCCAAGAAGTGCGAACATGTTTTTCTTATATGCCTCGACGCCGGGCTGGTTGAACGGGTTCACGCCAAGCACATAGCCGCTGATGCCGCAGGCTTTCTCGAAGAAATAGAACAGACCGCCGAGGTGATACTCGTCAAGAGTGTCGAACTCGATGCCGATCTGAGGTACACCGCCGTCGATATGGGCCATGATAGTGGCAAGCATCGCGCTGGTGTTGCACTCTTCGATGCGTTTTCCTGCAAGGAAGTTGAGGCCGTCAAGGTTCTCTTTGTCTGAAGGTACTGCAAGCGAGCGGTTGCATTTCCTTACATAGAGCACTGTCTCGAACAGAGTGCGCTCGCCCTGCTGGATGTACTGGCCCATAGAGTGGAGGTCTGTGGTGTTGCTTACAGAAGCGGGGAAGATGCCTTTGCCGTCTTTGCCTTCGCTCTCACCGTAGAGCTGTTTCCACCATTCGGAAACATAGAGGAGCTTGGGGTTGTAGTTTACCAGGATTTCGGTCTTCTTGCCTGCATCATAAAGCATGTTGCGGAGTGCTGCATACTGGATGGCGGGGTTCTCTGCGCTGCGCTGGCTGCAGATCTTCTCCATATCCTGCGCGCCCTGCACCATCTTGTCGATGTCGAATCCTGCAAGTGCGATGGGAAGCAGACCTACCGGAGTGAGCACTGAGTAGCGTCCGCCGATGTTGTCTTCAATCACAAATGAAGTGTAGCCTTCTGCATTCGAGAGGGTCTTGAGTGCGCCGCGGGCCTTGTCGGTTACAGCTACGATGCGCTCTGCAGCCTCTTTCACGCCGTATTTCTGCTCGATGAACTGCTTTACAAGGCGGAAAGCCACTGCGGGCTCTGTGGTTGTGCCTGATTTTGAAATCACCACTGCTGCAACATTCTTGATCTGCATCAGGTCCATCAGCTCTGCCATATAGTCTTCGCTGAGGTTGTTGCCTGCAAACACCACCTGAGGACCTTTCTGCCCGATGTTGAGTGCAAAATTGTGGCTGAGGGCTGCAATGGCTGCCTTTGCGCCGAGGTAAGAACCGCCGATGCCGATAACTACCACGAGGTCGACGTCCTTTTTGTTCCATCTCTCCACAACTTCTTTATATTGTGCCAGAATGTCGCTTGTAATGGTTGAGGGGAGGCGGTTCCATCCGAGGAAATCGTTGCCTGCACCTTTTTCGCTCTCGAGAGTGTCAAATCCCTGGAAAGCCTTCTCGATGTACTGCTGATACTGTGCTTCGCTTGCGAAAGCGCTGCATCCGCTTCTGTCAATTGTAATCATTTCTTTGTTTTAATATGTTAGAATATATAGTTGAGTCCGATTGCCATTCCGCCGGGGCCGTCCTGTTTGTTGAGAGGCTGACCTTTCTCTGCAGAGATGATGAAGTTGTGGTTCATCACAATCTTGAGACCTGCGCCGACACTTGAGTGGAGCTTTGCCGTCTCTTCGCCGAGGTTGGTGAGAGCCACGCCGTTGTGCTCATATTCGTCGGTGATGATACCCATGTCGAAGAAAGGGTTGGTGGCAACATACCAGTGCTGGTTGATGAAGTCGAAGCTGACCAGCTTGATGCGCAGCTCCATGTTGCTCCATGCATAGCCGTTGGCGTTGATGCGGTTGCGGAGTGTTCCGCGTACTGTGTTCTTGCTGCCGAGGCCTTCGCTGGTGATCTGTTTCAGATACATTGTAGGAATGTTGGAGAGGGCGTAGAAGGGCATTTCTCCGTGAGCAAGTCCCTGGTATGCCAGATGGTATGCAAACACCAGCTTGTCGCTTGCCAGAGGCACGTACTGGCGCCAGTGGGCGATTGCCCTGGTGTAGTGGTATCCTGTTCCGAATATATCGGGCGATGATGTGCCGTACAGCTCGGCCCAGATGCCTCTTGTAGGAGCAGCCTCTATGTCGCGGGTGTCATATACGATACCGTATTTGACCTCGATGTGCCTGCCGCCGTCGGCTTCGTTGCGTGAAATCACGCCAGCGTTCACATACTGGCCGTAAAGTGTCTGTGAGATATCGACGTTCTCGGCGTCTGTGGCGCCTGTCTTATAGTCCCAGAAGGTGAGGCCGGCAGCCCATCTCAAACCAGAGCCCTTGATGATCTCGCCCTGGAAGTCGGCAAGTGCGCGGAATGTGTTGCGGCGCATGAAATAGAAGCTGTTCGGAGCATCGTAGTCAAACTTGCTCTCATATCCGTTGAATCCGTAGAAAGAATACTTTCCGTCGGGCTGGTATGTGACAGCTGATGTGACGCGGATTCCCGGAATCAGATATTTTGAATCATAAAATACGTGGAAGGTGCTCATGCCCTTGGTGTAGGTTGAAATCTCCACATTGAATTTATGGTAGTAACCGGGATACTGCTTGCCGTCGCTGTAGCAGTAGATGTCGCAGAGGGCGCCATACTGCAGACCGAGGTCGCTGCTGTAGCTTACAGCAGGGAGGAAACCGAAATTCCATCCGGTCTTCGGCTGTGTCTTCTTACTTTCTTTATTGATTTCCTGTGAGTTGGCGGGTCCGTTGCCCTCCTGGGCCTGCATTGACACTGCAAACAGGGCAGAGGCAATGATGAGAGTGAAGATTCTTTTCATGATAGTAGTAATCAAAAATCACCCAAAGGTAAAAACTTTTACGAAAATAATAAAGTCAAAAAAAACTTGAAAAAAGTTTGGTGTTTCAAAAAAACTGTCTACATTTGCAATCCCAACTCAAGCCCAGGTGGTGAAATTGGTAGACACGCTACTTTGAGGGGGTAGTGCCCGCTTTTGGGCGTGCAAGTTCAAATCTTGTCCTGGGCACAGACAATGCCGCAAGGCAACTGAAGAGTTTCTCGAAAGAGAAGCTCTTTTTGCATATAGACACCCGTGCTGCGTTGAAAGCTTGCTTTCATAAGCAGCACGGGTGTCTGTATGCATTCCAGGGGTTGCGCAGCAAGCCCTGAGGTTGCCGCAGCATTGTCTGTAAGCCGCCCCAGCGGAGCGGTATCAAGATGTGCGACCGCAGGGAGCAAATCTTGCTTTGCGGGAGGAGTAAGCCGACCGAAGGGAGCAAATCTTGCTTTGCGGGAGGAGTAAGCCGACCGCAGGGAGCAAATCTTGCTTAAATACGAAATAATTATGATATATTTGTACCAGAATTAAACAATCAAATCATGCGTAAACTTTTAATTGCACTCTCATTCGCAGCTGCACTGGTTATGACAACAGGCTGCGGATTTACATCATACCTTACTGCAGGCGGTGTGGTCAATCAGACAAATGTAGTCCTTTCACAGAACAATTTCAGAGTAATCGGTGAGGCTGAAGGTGTTGCTGAGGCAACTTACATCCTGGGCATCGGCGGTCTTTCACCCAAAGCCTTGAAAGACAATGCACTTGCTGAAATGGCTGAGAACGCTCACCTCAAAGGCTCGCAGGCACTTGTCAACATCTCAGTCCACGAATCAGTGTCTGACTGGGCAGGACTCTACATTAAACGTGTGTTCACGGCAAAATGCCAGATAGTCGAGTTCATTCCTGAAGGTATGAACCCTGCATTCAGACACCGCAACCAGCGTCCCGGCGGCCGACCCGAGATCGTGGCCGAGCCCCAGCGCGCTGAGGATGGTGAGATGATCCACCTCGACTGTGCTGAATAATCGGGGCTCTGCAGCGGCAGCAGCCTGCCTCTGAGAGTACTCCGCTCATTTCATTCGCTCCGGTTCCTTCCACCTTTTCCTGCGTCCCGCTGACGAGAAACTTGTTTCCGGCTGACCTTCTCCCCAAGTCGGAGGGTCGTGTGACCGCGTGGCGCTTATGTGTCTGACTGTCAGTTTATTATGCAAAACAGCCCCTCAAAAATTAGAGGGGCTGTTTTTGTTAAAGTGCTATTAATAAGTAGCTTACGCGCCACGCTGCTTGGAATTCCGCCCCAACCCGGCGCATCAAAAATAGAGGCAGAACCTTTCAGTCGACATCGTATTTTACATAGGGTCCACGTCCACCACGATGTCGGTGCCGCGCATCTCTTCGCGAAGCGATTCCAGTCGGTCATACAGCCGGGCTTTCTTCGCCATTTCGCGGGATGTCTTCTGCAATTTTATCCAGATGTGGCGGATGTACATTCCGTCTATGCGGTCCACCACAGGGGCTACTGGCTGTGAGCAGTCGGTGATGCCGCAGTCTGTCACGGCACAGCGCACTGTGGAACAGGCGGCGCGCAGTGCATCCGGCGACTTGCTCTTGAGTGTGAGCTGTATCAGGCGCACGTATGGCGGGAATGAGAGCAGTCCGCGCAATGCGAGGGATTCGGAACTCACTTCCAGCTGCTTGTCATAATCTTCTACACAGACTGCCTGAAGCACAGGATGGTCTGGAAGCATGGTCTGGATCACCATCTGCCCGGGTGTGCCGCGGCGCGAGACACGTCCTTTCAGCTGCAGCAGCAGTGACAGGGCTTTTTCGTCGGCACGGAAGTCCTGCAGCGACAGTATCGAGTCGGCATTTATTACGGCAACAAGCGACAGCCTTTCGAAATCGAACCCCTTTGTAATCATCTGTGTCCCGACAAGTATGTCGGTGACTCCGCTTTCGAAATCAGACAATATCTGCTTCTCGGCGGTATGGCTCTGGATGGTCTCGGCATCGAAGCGGGCAATTTTTGCTTCGGGAAAAATCTCCTGCAGCTCTTCCACCAGTTTCTCGGTGCCTGCCCCCTTGGGAACGAAGCGCCCCTTGCCGCATGTGCCGCAGCTCTCGGCAAAAGGCATCCGGTATCCGCAGTAGTGGCAGCTGCAGCTGTTGTTGTATTTGTGGTATGACAGGGATACGTTGCATTTCGGACATTTCAGCACTGCTCCGCAGCTGTCACACTGGATGAACGAGCTGTAGCTGCGCCTGCTCCGGAATATCATGACCTGCTCTTTCCTCTGCAGCCTGTCGGCAATCATATTTACAAGCTGCATCGAGAACGACCCTCTGGCATTGTGCAGCCTGTACACTTTGTTCATGTCTATGACGGTGACGGGCGGTTCCGCAGCACCGAAATATTTTTCGCTGAGTCTGACAAGTCCGTATTTTCCGCTCTGCGCATTGTGAAGCGATTCGAGGGAAGGGGTGGCGCTGCCGAGCAGCGTGTTTATCTTCTCTCTAGCGGCCAGCATCAGGGCTACGTCGCGGCCGTTGTAACGTGGGGCCGGGTCGGTCTGTTTGTAGGAAGAGTCGTGCTCTTCATCGACAATTATGAATCCCGGCCTGCTTATCGGAAGCAGCAGGGCGCTGCGGGTGCCCAGCACCAGCCAGTTGCCGTCTCCTGCAGCCAGCCTGTCGAATATCTTCTTGCGGGTGGCTGCGGTCTGCTTCGAGTGGAACACGAGTAGCTTGTCGCCAACGGCAGCCTTGAGCCGCTGTTCCAGCTGGCGGGAGATTGCAATCTCCGGCACAAGGTAGAGCACGTTCCTGCCCATGTCCAGGTGCTCGCGCGCAAGCTTGAGGTAGATTTCGGTCTTGCCCGACGATGTGGCGCCTGCCAGCAGCACAGTGCTCTTGCCGGCGGCATAGCACTCCTTTATCTGCAGGTATGCCTTCTGCTGTGCTTCTGACAGCTCTTTCTCCGCCTCTACCTTCGGCTTTGCCGCGGTGCGGTTCACTGTGCGCGTCTTTTCGGTCTGCTTGAAGAACGTAGAAGGGAAGGCGCACTTGAATACTTCTCCCACCGAGCACATGTAATATGCGGCGATTGCCTTCCACAGGTCGATCTGGCTTTTGGAGAGGGGAGGCAGCTGTGCCACTTTTTCTATAGGGAGGATCTTTTCTGCAGGGATATCTGACGGAAGAGAGGCGTCGCCGTTGCACACTACGGCAAGATACCGCTTGCCCACCAGCGTCACCACCACCCAGCTGCCTGTGGTCACTTCCATCCCTTCCGGTACGCTGTAGGTAAGGCCGCCGCGCCACCTGGCGGGCAGTCTGTTCGGCAGTATCACCTCTATGT